>CAMTUD010000075.1:0-17918 GCA_947084805.1 uncultured beta proteobacterium
CGGCGTGCGCGGCCGGCTGGACGCCGACGCGACGGCGCGCCTGCTGGCCGGCGCCGAGTTGCGCTTCGGCGACGTGCAGAGCCCGGCCTCGCTGGCCGCCGACGCCTTCCGCGGTGAACCCTTCGACGTGCTGGTGTCGTGCCTGGCCTCGCGCACCGGCGCGCCGCGCGACGCCTGGGCCATCGACCACCAGGCGAACGTGCATGCGCTGCAGGCGGCGCTGCAGGCCGGCGTGACGCAGATGGTGCTGCTGTCGGCCCTGTGCGTGCAGAAGCCGCGGCTGGCCTTCCAGCACGCCAAGCTGGCCTTCGAGCAGGTGCTCGTCGGGTCCGGCATCACCTACTCCATCGTGCGGCCGACGGCCTTCTTCAAGTCGCTGTCGGGCCAGGTCGAGCGGGTGCGCCGGGGCAAGCCCTTCCTCGTCTTCGGCGACGGCACGCTGACGGCCTGCAAGCCGATCGCCGACGACGACCTGGGCGACTACCTGGCCGACTGCGTGCACGACACCCGCCGCCACCAGCGTGTGCTGCCCATCGGCGGCCCCGGCGCGGCCATCAGCGCGCGCGCGCAAGGCGAGATGTTGTTCGAGGCGCTGGGCCGGCCGCCACGATTCAAGCAGGTGCCGGTGGCGCTGCTGGACGTCATCGTCGGCGTGCTGGCGCTGTTGGGCCGCGTGCTGCCGCCGCTGGCCGACAAGGCCGAGCTGGCGCGCATCGGCCGCTACTACGCCACCGAGTCGATGCTGGTGTGGGACCCGGTGGCCGAGCGCTACGACGCCGACGCCACGCCCTCGGCCGGGCAGCGCACGCTGTTCGACCACTACGCCGCGCTGGCCCGCGGCGAGGTGGCCGACGAGCGCGGCGACCACGCGGTGTTCTGACGGCGCCGCTAGGCCGCGTCGCAGGCCAGGCGCAGGCCGTTGAACTGCCAGCGCGCGCTGGCCGGAAAGAAGTTGCGGTAACTGGGTCGAATGTGCCCACGCGGCGTGGCGCAGGAGCCGCCACGCAGCACGGTCTGGTCGATCATGAACTTGCCGTTGTATTCGCCCACCGCGCCGGCCCCGGCGCGGAAGCCCGGGTAAGGCAGGTAGGCGCTGCGCGTCCATTCCCAGACGTCGCCGTACAGCTGCAACAGGCCCGGTGCGCCGCCGGCCGCGGGCAGCGCTTGCAGCGCCTGGCTCTCGACGAAGTTGCCGCCGGCGATGCCGGCAGCCGCCAAGGGCGTGGCCGCGTGCTCCCACTCGGCCTCGGTGGGCAGGCGCAAGGGCAGGCGGTGCTGCGCCGCCGCCCAGCGCGCATACGCATCGGCCTCGTACAGGCTGATGTGCGCCACGGGCGCCTGCGGCGACAGCGGCACGCGCCCGTGCAGGGTGAACACACGCCAGCCGTCGGTGTCCTCACGCTGCCAGTACAGCGGTGCCTCGATGCCCTGCGCCTGCACCCAGTCCCAGCCGGCGGCCAGCCACCAGCGTGGGTCGCGGTAGCCGCCGTCGGAGATGAACTGTGCCCACTCGCCTTGCGTCGTCAGGCGGTTGGCCAGCGCAAAGGGCTGCAGGTAGACGGTGTGGCGAGGGCCTTCGTTGTCGAAGGCGAAACCCTCGCCCGTGTGGCCGATGGCCGTGAGGCCGCCTTCCTGGGCCACCCAGGCCAGCGGCACCGGCGCGGCCGTGGCCCGGGGCGCCGGTGGTCGGTAGACGGGTGCCAGCGGGTTGCACGAGAACAGGTGCAGCAGGTCGGTCAGCAGCAGTTCCTGGTGCTGCTGCTCGTGCTGCAGGCCGAGTTCGACACGTTCGGCCAGCGCCGCGTCGGCGCTGCCGTGCAACAGCGCCTGCACACGTTCATCGACGGCGCGGCGCCAGGCCAGCACCTCGGCCAGCGAAGGGCGCGTCACCAGCCCACGCTGCGGCCGTGGGTGGCGATCGCCCACGGTCTGGTAATAACTGTTGAACAGCACGCGGTAGGCCGGATGCTGCGGCTGGAACCCTGGCTCGAAGGGCTCGAGCACGAAGGTCTCGAAGAACCACGTGACATGCGCCAGGTGCCACTTCACCGGGCTGGCGTCGGGCATGCTCTGCACCTGGCAGTCGGCCTCGGACAGGCCGGCGGCCAGCGCCTCGGTACGGGCGCGCACGGCGGCGTAGCGTGCGGCCAGGTGCGATGGCGAAGGCGGCAGCACCTCGGCAGCCTGCGCTGCGAGCGCCCCGCTCATGCCGCCCCCTGCGTGTTCAGCGCCGCCGGGTCGAAGTTGGCGCCGCACAGCACCAGCGCCACGCGCTCATGCGCTGCCGGCTGCACCGCGCCGCAGGCCAGCGCCGCAAGGCCCAGCGCGGCGGCGGGCTCGACGGCCAGCCGCAGTTCACGCCACAGCTGGCGCTGCGCGGCGACGATGGCGGCGTCAGGCACCAGGTGCGCGGCCGCGACATGGCGTTGGCACAGCGGCCAGGCGATGCGGCCGATGCGTCGTGCACCCAGCGCGTCGGCGGCCAGGCCGCCGACCTCCACGTCGACCGGCCTGCCGGCGGCGCGGGCGGCGTGCAGCGTCGGCGAACCCACGGGCTCCAGCGCCTCGACGCGGGTGCGGCCAGTGAACCACGCCGCGACGCCGCCGATGAGGCCGCCGCCACCCACGCTGACCATCACGCGCTCAGGCAGGCCGGCCTCGTGCTCGATCTCGGCGGCCAGCGTGCCGGCGCCGGCCACCACCTCGGGCTGGTCGTAGGCGTGCATCAGCAGCGCACCGCTCGTGGCCTGGCGCCGCAGGCAGGCCGCCAGGGCGTCGGCGTAGGTCGCGCCCTGCACCTGCACCACCGCGCCCAGCGCAGCCAGCGCGGCGCGCTTGGCGGCGGTGCTGTTCTCGGGCAGGTAGACCTCGCACGGCACGCCCAGCGCCTGCGCCGCCGTGGCCACGGCGATGCCGGCATTGCCACCCGAGGCCACCACCACGCCGGCGGCGGGTATCGGCAACGCCAGCATGCGGTTGAACATGCCACGCGCCTTGAAGCTGCCGCCGCGCTGCAGGTGTTCCAGCTTCAGCCAGATCTCGGCGATGGGGATGCCGAGCGCCGCGCCGGGCAGGCGCAGCAGCGGCGTGTGCCGCACGTGGCCGGCGATGCGCCGCGCAGCCGCGTCGATGTCAGCCGGGGTCACGGGCAGCACTTCGGTGGACACGTCGGTGAAGGCGTCGGTGAAGGCGTCGGTGAATACGTCGGGCGTCTCGGCGGTCGGGTTCATCCGTTCACTGTAGCGGCTACAGTGCCGCCGGATGAAGCTGCCTCCAGATCTCACCCCCGACGGCCTGGCCTGGGCCCAGCGCCTGGTGCGCATGAACACGGTCAGCCGTGTCTCGAACCTCGCGCTCGTCGAGTGCATCGCCGACCACCTGCGCACCTTGGGTGTGCCGCTGCGCCTGACCTACGACGACGGGCGCCACAAGGCCAACCTCTTCGCCACGCTGGGCGCGGGCAAGCCCGGCGGCCTGGTGCTCTCGGGCCACACCGATACCGTGCCGTGGGACGGTCAGGCCTGGACCGTCGACCCCTTGTCCGGCGTGGTGCAGGACGGCCGCCTCTACGGCCGCGGCAGCGCCGACATGAAGGGCTGGATCGGCCTCGTCGTGGCGCAGACGCAGGCCTGGCTCGAAGCCGACCTGCCGCACGCGCTGCACTACGCCTTCAGCTACGACGAGGAAGTGGGCGGCTTCGGCGCACGTGCGCTCATCGCCGACCTGAAGGAGGCCGGGCTGGCGCCGGCGCTGTGCATCGTCGGCGAACCCACGGCGATGGTGCCGGCCATCGCGCACAAGGGTGTGCACCGCTGGCGCTGCTGCGTGCGCGGCAAGGCGGCGCACTCCTCGCTGGTGCCGCAGGCCGTCAACGCGGTGGAGGCCGCGGCTCGCGTGGTGGCCCGCATCGCAGACATCGGCGACGAACTGCGCGACACGCAGCCGCGCCAGGCCGGCTTCGACGTGCCCTACAGCACGGCGGCGGTGTGTGTTTTCGAAGGCGGCATCGCCGACAACGTGGTGCCCGAGGACGCCCGCTTCCACTACGAGTTCCGCGACCTGCCGGGCAGCGCCGGCCGCTACGACGCACAGGCGCTGCAGCAGCGGGTGCTGGACTGCGCCGCCGCGCTGCAGGGTGCGATGCAGGCGGTGGAGCCCGGCGCCGGCTTCCACTTCGAGCCCATCGCCACGATGCCGGCCTTCCAGGCCCGGCCCGACGAGCCCGCAGTTCGGCTGGCCCTGCGCCTGGCCGGCACACCGCAGACCACGCTGGTGGCCTTCGGCACCGAAGCCGGCCTGTTCCAGCGCGCCGGCATGTCCACCGTGGTCTGCGGGCCAGGCAGCATCGCGCAGGCGCACCAGGCCGACGAATACGTCAGCCTCGAGCAGCTGGCGCGTGCCCAAGCCTTTCTGCACGGACTGTCGGCGGCGGCCACCGCCGCCTGAAACCCGGGCCTCAGGTTCCGGCTTGAAGGGCCGAAAAGGCTGGTTCCTGCACCGTTCTTCTTCGAGACAGTCTGCAGCCCGATTTGCAAAGGCCTAAAGGTTTTCCGGCCCGAGACGAAAAAGGCTCAACGCTCTCACGGAAGTGGGCGCGGGGTCCGGACCGACAAAGGTCGCGTGGCATGGCCTCTTGCAAGAAGGGCCTTGTGCACGAGTCCCAAGAAGGCCCGGGCGAGTTCCGGCGGTGCGTCGCCCATGGGCGGCAAACCGGTGGAGTTGCAGGCAGGCACCGTGCGTAACGATGTCCCGACTGCGGAGCCTGCCAGGCATATGCCTGTGGTCATCAACCTTTGGAGCTTTCCATGGCCCTCTCGATCAATACGAATGCCGTTTCCCTGAACGCCCAGCGCAACCTGAGCATGAGCCAGTCTGCCCTGTCCACCTCGATGCAACGGCTCTCGTCGGGCCTGCGTGTCAACAGCGCCAAGGACGATGCCGCCGGCCTGGCCATCGCCGAACGCATGAGCGCGCAAGTCCGTGGCAACACGGTCGCCATCCGCAACGCCAACGACGCCATCTCGCTGTCGCAGACCGCAGAAGGCGCCATCGGCAAGGTGGGTGACATGCTGCAGCGCATGCGTGAACTTGCGGTGCAGTCGGCCAACTCGACAAACAGCACGGCCGATCGCGACAACCTGCAATCCGAATACACGCAACTCAGCTCGGAAATCACGCGCACCATCGACACCACCCGCTTCAACGGCAACACGATCCTCAAGACCGCGGGAACCCAGACCTTCCAGGTCGGGGCGAACGCGACTGACACCGTTGATGTGGCCACCGTGGACATGGGTGCCGCTGCCGGCGTGACCGGCGCGCTGGCGGCCGTCATCACCGGCACTGACGGCGCCGCATCGCGCCTGGCGATGACGGCGATCGACGCCGCACTGGGTGAGATCAACACCGAGCGCGCCAAGTACGGCGCGGTGCAGAACCGCTTCGAAGCCGTGATCTCGAACCTGCAGGTCAGCACCGAGAACGAAGCAGCCGCCCGCGGTCGCATCATGGACGCCGACTTCGCGACAGAAACCGCCAACCTGTCGCGCAGCCAGATCCTGCAGCAGGCCGGCACGGCGATGGTGGCCCAGGCCAACCAGCTGCCGCAGATGGTGCTCAGCCTGATCCGCTGAAGACCGTTTCGCGACCGGGCCCACGAGGCCCAGCGTTCCACATCGACAGGGCCTGCGGGCCCTGTCGCGCTTTTCCGGGGCCCGCGGGCCCCGGCGGTCATTTGGCGGCGGAAACCGCCTCATTTCCACCGATCGCCCGTCTGCGGCCTGCCGAAAATGGATTCAGCAGGCACATGAACTCTCCGGCCTGCGGGAGCCGGTTCCTTTGCACCGGAGTCAGTTCAGCCCTCGCACGGAGAAACCGACGTGGCACAAACGATCAACACAAACCTGGTGTCGCTGAATGCCCAGCGCAACCTGTCCATGTCCCAAGGCAGTCTGGCCACCTCGATGCAGAGGCTGTCGTCCGGACTGCGCGTCAACTCCGCCAAGGACGACGCCGCCGGCCTGGCCATCGCCGACCGCATGCAGACGCAGGTGCGGGGCATGAACGTGGCCATCCGCAACGCCAACGACGGCATCTCGATGGCGCAGACGGCGGAAGGCGCCATCGGCAAAGTGGGCGACATGCTGCAGCGCATGCGTGAGCTGGCCGTGCAGTCGGCCAACGCGACGAACAGTTCGGCCGACCGCCTGAACCTCCAGGAAGAGTACACGGCGCTCAGCGCCGAAGTGACACGGACTGTCGACACCACGCGCTTCAACGGCAACACCATCCTGAAGACCGCGGGTCCGCAGGTCTACCAGGTGGGTGCGGACGCGGGCGACATCGTCACCGTCGACACCACCGACCTGAGCGTCGCACCCGGGATGACCACTGCGCTGGCCGCGGTCGTCACCGGCACCGACGGCGACGCCGCGCGTCTCGCGCTGGTGGAAATCGACCTGGCACTCAACTCGATCAATGGCGAGCGCGCCAAGTTCGGCGCCACGCAAAACCGCTTCGAAGCGGTGATCGAGACGCTGCGTGTCTCGTCCGAGAACCAGTCTGCCGCACGCGGCCGCATCATGGATGCCGACTACGCGATGGAAACGGCCAACATGTCGCGCGCCCAGATCCTGCAGCAGGCCGGCACCGCGATGGTGGCCCAGGCCAACCAGTTGCCGCAGCAGGTGCTTCAGCTGCTGAAGGGCTGACGGCACCCCGGGCACCCCCGGCACAAGGGGGCCGGGCGCATCCGGACCCTAAAGTTCCCGCGCCAGGTGTCGAAAACGGCGGTGAAGACCTGGAATTCCGCTCGGCCCGTGGTGGCCGGCGCAGTTCCGTCACCCTACGGAGATCCACACCATGGCCATCTCATCCGCCGGAATCGGCAGCGGGCTCGATGTCAGAAGCATCGTCAGCCAGCTCGTCGACATCGAACGCCAGCCCATACGCCAGCTGCAGAGCGAAGCTTCGCGCCTGCAGACCCAGATCTCGGCCTTCGGGCGGGTGCAGGGCGCACTCTCGACCCTGCGTGACGCCTCCACCAAGCTGAGTCAGGCCAGCAACTGGAGCGCCAGCACCGCCACCTCATCGAATGCCGCCGCGCTGGGCGCCACTGCCACCGGCGGCGGCGCCAGCGGCAACTACAACGTCGTCGTCACCCGCCTGGCCGGGGCCCAGACGCTGGCCACCGCCGGCTACGCCAGCCCCACCGCGTCGCTGGGTTCGGGCACGCTGCGCATCGAACTCGGCAACTTCGACGCCGTGCCGCCCGTGCCCAAAGCCGGCGCCACCGCCATCGACCTCAACATCGACCCCGCCAAGAGCTCGCTGACCGAGATCCGCGACCAGATCAACAACGCCGGCGCCGGGGTGCTGGCCAGCATCGTCAACGACGTCTCGGGTTCGCGGCTGGTGCTGCGCTCGGCGGCCTCGGGCGCCGAGAACGGTTTCCGCGTGCAGGTGATGATCGACAACGACGGCGACCTCAACGACGCCGGTGGCCTGTCGGCCCTGGGCTTCGACCCGAGCGCCGGCGGCGTCAGCCTGATGGGCCGCACCCAGACCGCGTCCAACGCGCTGGCCACCATCAACGGCGTGGCGGTGGAATCGGCCACCAACACCCTGTCCGGCACCATCGAGGGCCTGACGCTGAACCTGCGCCAGCTCGGCGAGGCCGAGGTCGTCGTCGAGCCCGACACCGCGGCGCTGAAGAAGTCGGTCGACGAATTCGTGACCGCCTACAACGAGAGCATCAAGCTGCTGCGCGAGCAGACCAGCTACGACCCCGCCACCAAGCAGGCCGGGCCGCTGCAGGGCGACCGCTCCGGCGCTTCGATGTTGGCGCAGCTGCGCGGCATCTTCACCGGCGGCGGCGGCGTCAGTGCCAGCTACGCACGGCTGGCCGATGTCGGCCTGAACCTGAGCACCGACGGCACCATCAAGGTCGACGAGACCAAGCTCACCGCGGCACTGGCCAACGGGCCCGAGCTGAAGAAGCTGTTCGCGAACGTCGACGACACGACACCGGCCAAACAGGGCTTCGCCAACAAGCTGCAGGGCTGGCTGAACCTGTCGCTGAACAGCGATGGCACGCTGGACAGCCGCACGCAGAGCCTGCAGGCGCGCAAGCGCAACAACGAGCAGGCGCAGGCGCGGCTGGAAGACCGTGTCGCGCGCACGCAGGTGCGACTGGAGCGCCAGTACAGCGCCCTCGACACGCGCATGGGCCAGCTCTCGGGCCTGGCCAGCTATGTCAGCCAGCAGATGACCATGCTGAACAACAACAACGGCAACAACTGAGGCCCGGCAGTGGCCCGGCCCGGCACACCGGGCGAGGTGCACGCCCGACGACGCCCCGACGCACCCGCGCACGGGGCGTTTTTGCGTCGAGCGCGCCGGCACCTGCGGCAGCGCGCAAGGGTCGTCGGAACAGCGCTGCCAACCCGCAGCCGGCGTGCCTCAAGTCGCCATCCGGGGCACCGATAAAGACAGTATCCCGACGCTTGCACCCCGCCGCCCATGTTCGCTGCCTCGCCGTTTTCCCCCCGCCGCGCCGCGCCCAGCCGCGCCGCCGCTTACCAGGCCAACGCACTCGAGATCCAGGTCGCCGGCGCCGACGCGCACCGCCTGGTGACGCTGCTGTTCGAAGGTTTCGAGCAAGCCGCGATCGAGGCGCAGGGCGCGCTGACCAGCGGCGACACCGAACACAAGTGCCGGGCCCTGACCCGCGCCATCCGCATCGTCGACGAGGGCCTGCGCTCGCACCTGAACCTCGACGCCGGCGGTGCGCTGGCGCGCGACCTGATGGAGCTCTACGGCTACGTCGTGCAGCGCCTGACGCAGGCCAATTCCCGCAACGATCCTGAACTCATCGCCGAGTGCCTGCGCCTGATGCAGCCGCTGCACGAGGCCTGGCTGTCGATAGGCAACAACACCCGTGCCCAACGCTGAGATGCCCCGAGGAACCCCGAACATGGACCCGCAACTGCTCAGCTACTACGAAGCCATCGAACGCGCCAGCGTCGACATGCTCACCGCCGCGCGAGCCGGCAACTGGGACGAAGTCGTCAAGCTCGAAGGCGCCTGCGTGCTCTTGATCAGCCAGCTCAAGCACGCCGCGCAGGAGCCGGAAGACCCGGGCCCGGTGCGTGGCGCCGTGCCGGCGCAGACGATGGAGGTGGCCAAGGTCAAGTCGCGCATCATGCAGCGCATCCTGGTCAACGATGCCGAGATCCGCCACCTGGCCGAACCCTGGCTGCAGGACCTGGACGACACGCTGTCGGGCCGCCGCGCGCAAAGCCTCCACTGAAATGAAGCCCCCAAGCTCACTTCGTTCGCGATCTCCCGGGGGGGCTCTCGCAGCGGCCCGGCCGAGCCGGATCCGCGCAAGGCCTTGGTCAAATCGGAAACCACCGGCAAGGTGAGCGCGATGTTCGAAGACACCCGACCGGCCGAGCTCGACGCCAGCGGCGGCAGCGACCCCTGGGGCCAGTTCCGCGTTGCCCTGCCCCAGGAACGCTTGTCGCTGCTGCGCGCGCTGCGCGACGGCAACGTGCCGCTGGTGCTGAGCGCACCCGACGGCACGTCGATGACCGTCACGCTGTGGGCCCTGGACGCCGAGCAGGGCCGCATGAACCTCAGCGCCGACGCCGGCGCACCCCAGCTGCCGCAGCTGGTGGACAGCGACGAGGCGGTGGCCGTGGCCTACCTCGAGAGCGTCAAGCTGCAGTTCGACCTGCAGGACTTCATGCTCGTGCACGGCGCGGCCAGCTGCACGTTGCAGTGCCGCCTGCCCGACGAGATCTACCGCTTCCAGCGCCGCAGCGCCTACCGTGTGCGCACCCGCGCCAGCCATGGCCCGCAGGCCAGCTTCCGCCACCCGTCGATGCCCGACATGCGCATAGAACTGCGTGTGCTCGACGTGAGCATCGGCGGCTGCGCGCTGTGGCTGCCGCCCGACGTGCCCCCGCTGCAGGCCGGCACGCTGGTGGCCGACGTGCAGCTGGAGCTCGACAGCGACACACGTTTCACCTCCTCGATCGGGCTGCAGCACGTCAGCGCCCAGGGTGCCTTCCACGGCAGCCCGGGCGGCAACGGCACGCAAGGTGTGCGCCTGGGCTGCGAGTGGCGCGGCCTGCCTGCGGCTTCGGAGCGGGTGTTGCAGCGCTGGATAGACCGCACGCAGCGCCGGCGGCATCTGCTGACCCTGGGCTGAGAGCATGATGCCCGCCCGCGGCCGCGGTTTCACGCTGATGGAATGCCTCGGCGTGTGTGCCGTGGCCGCCGTGCTGGTCATGGTGGCCTGGCCCACGTGGCGCGGCCACGGCCTGCGCGCGGCGCGGCTGGACGCCGTGAGCGCCCTCACCCGGCTGCAGACCGTGCAGGAACAGTACCGCTCGCTGCATGGCCTGTACGCCGCCGAGCTGTCGGTGCTGCAGGGCGTGGCGCCGGTCAGCGACCAGGGCCGCTACACGCTGGCCCTGGAACGCACCGGCCCCGAGTCCTACCGCGCCACCGCGCTGGCGCGTGGCGTGCAGACCCACGATGCCGAGTGCGGCGCGCTGACGCTGGACGTGCAGCTGGGCTTCGCCACCGCCGGCCCCGGCCCGCAGTGCTGGAACCGCTGATGCGCCGCCCCGCCTTCGGCTTCACGATGATCGAGGTCGGCGTGGCGCTGGCCGTGCTGGCCCTCCTGGCGACGCTGGCGCTTCCCGAGGTTGGCCGGCGCATGGAACGCCAGCGCCTGCAGGGCGCCGCGCAGGGCCTGGCCGCCGACCTGGCCGAAGCCCGCTTCGAGGCCGCCCGCCAGGGCCAGTCGCTGTTCGTCGAGGCCCGCGCGGCACCCAGCCGCGACAGCGGCTGGTGCTGGGCTGTTGCGCGCAGTGCCGGCTGCGACTGCGCGGCCGCCCAGGCCTGCCAGGTGCACGCCGTGCGCAGCGCCGACTGGCGCGGCGTGCGCCTCGTCGAAGGCCTGGCGGTGACGCTGGCCCCCGGCGGCACCGCCGCCGGCCCGCAGCAGGCGGCGTTGCTGGAGAGCTCACGCGGCGACCAGCTGCGCGTCGAAGTTTCGGCCCTGGGCCGCGCACGCGTCTGCGAGTCGCGCGGTACTTGGCCGAGCATGCCGGCGTGCTCGTGAGCTTCGACCGCATCCGACAAGCACGGTGCATCTACCAAGCCTCAAGCCACGGAACCGGCTCGGCCGGGCCGTAGCCGGGCACCCCCCTCGGGGGGGGGCGCAGGCCGCGGCTCCAAGTCCGCCTGCGCGGACTTGGACGGCCAAGCGAGCAACGCCTCTGGCGTTGCGTGGAGCGTGAGCGAGCTTGGGGGCCCTAGCTCACACCTGCATGTTCATGATGTCGCTGTAAGCCTGCGCCAGCCGGTTGCGCACCTGCAGCGTCGCCTGGAAGCCGATCTGCGCCTTCTGCATCGCCATCACGGTGTCTTCCAGGCTCACCGTCGGGTTGCCCAGCGTCAGCTGGCGTTGCAGGCCCTGGGCCTCGAACTGGCTCTGGCTGACTTCCTTCAGCGCCGTGTCCATCGCGGCGCGGAAGCCACCGGCGGGGGCACCGGTGGGGCCCTCGGTGCGCGGCATGCCGTTCGGCTGCAGCCCGGCCCGCGCCACCGCGGCGGCGAAGTCGAAGGGCTTGATGCGGAGGTCGTTCATGGCGTGGGGGGCTGGCGGGGTGGCGGCACAGGGCGGCAGGACGCCCATCGCACAACACCACTGTAGGGGCGCGGCAGCGGGGGGAAGGCGGGATCAGGTGCCTCTTTGGGGGCCTTCTCGCGCTAATGCCGCAGCCATCGGCGTCGAACAATGGCCGCGAACCCGGAAGTTCCCACGCCACCCATGGACAACGCCGTCGCCACCCCCCAGCCCACCAAGCTCGTCCCGCTCGCCCCCGCCGCCACCGGCATGGGCGCACGCTGGCAGACCCTGCCCGCCCGCATGCAGATCGGCGCCATGTTCGGCGTCGCCGCGCTGCTGGCGGTGCTGGCCTTCATGACCGTCGGCGCCAAGGACTCGAACTACCGCCCGCTCTACAACAACCTGTCGGACAAGGAAGGCGGCCAGGTCATCGACCGCCTGACCCAGCTCAACATCCCCTACAAGTTCACCGATGGCGGCAGCGTCATCCTGGTGCCCAGCAACCAGGTGCACCCGCTGCGCATGAAGCTGGCCGCCGCCGGCCTCAACGTCGGCAGCGGCAGCACCGCGCCGGGTTACGAGCTGCTGGACAAGAACAACTTCGGCCAGACCCAGGGCCAGGAACGCATGAAGATGCAGCGTGTCGCCGAGGGCGAGCTCATCACCACCATCCAGAGCCTGGAATCGGTGAAGGCCGCACGCGTGCACCTGGCGCTGCCGAACCAGAACGGCTTCTTCCGCGAGCAGCAGAAACCCAGCGCCAGCGTCGTGCTCACGCTGCACCCCGGCCGCACGCTCGACCGCAACCAGGTTGCCGGCATCGTGCGCCTGGTCTCGGGCAGCGTGCCTGAACTCACGAACAAGGCGGTGAGCGTGGTCGACAGCACCGGCGCGCTGCTGTCAGGCCCCGGCGATGAAGAAGGCGCGCAAGGCCTGGACTCGCAGCAGCTGCAATACCGCCGTGAACTCGAGGCCGGCCTGCACAAGCGGGTGCTGGCGCTGCTGGAACCGGTGGTGGGTGGCGACAACGTGCGTGTCAGCATCACCGGCGACATCGACTTCAGCCAGGTCATGCAGACCGCCGAGGCCTACCGCCCGAACCAGGGCGAGGACAACAAGCCCGCCATCCGCGAGCAGCGCACCGAAGAAAGCATCCAGCCCGGCAGCGCCACGCCGGCCGGCATCCCGGGGGCCACCAGCAACCAGCCACCGGTGGCCGCCACGGCCCCGCTCACGGGCGCCAGCCAGGCGTTGCAGGGCACGCAGATCCCCGGCGGCGCCGGCGGCGGCGCCCAGCGCAAGGAAGCCGCGACACGCTTCGAGGTCGACAAGACCGTCACCGTGACACGCAACGCCGTGGGCACGGTGCGCCGGCTGAGCGCGGCCGTCGTCGTCAACCACCGCAGCACCACCGACGCCAAGGGCAAGACGACGACGGTGCCGCTGACCGACAAGGAAATCGAGCAGCTCACGGCGCTGGTGCAGCAGGGCATCGGCTTCAACGCCCAGCGCGGCGACGTGGTGAAGATCGTCAACGCACCCTTCCGCCAGGACGTGCAGCCCAAGGCCGAGGACACACCGCTGTGGCAGCAACCCTGGCTGCTGGACCTGCTGAAGAGCGCTGCCGCGCCGCTGGCGCTGGCGCTGGTGGCACTGCTCCTCGTCAGCAAGCTCATCAAGCCGGCCGTGATGGCGGTGCTGGCCCCGCCGGCGCCCGAACCCGGCAGCCAGCTCGACGAGGTGGTGGCCGACGACGGCCCGACAAACGCGGCACCCCCGCTGCTGCTGAGCAACGCCAGCGAAAAGATCGACCAGGCCCGCGCGCTGGCCAAGGCCAACCCGGCGGCCGTCGCGAACATCGTGCGCGGTTGGGTCAACGGCGAAGCCGCTTGAGATGACGCCCCCAAGCTCGCTTGCGCTCGCTACCCCCCAGGGCGGGGCGAACCGGACGGGAAACAGTCCTGAGGACTGTTTCTCGCCTGTGAGCGCCTGCGGCGTCCTCGCCGCAGGCCGTCCGCCTGCGGCCCGGCAGAGCCGGTTCCGCGGCGGGAAGCTTGATATGGGTCGGCAGTCTCGCGCCCCGCATCTGACAACGAACCGATAAGCCATGGCCAGCGCACCGACCGAAGACCAGGGACTGGAAAACGCCGCCATCCTGCTCATGACCCTGGGCGAGGAAGAGGCCTCCGAGGTCTTCAAGCACCTCGCGCCCAAGGAAGTGCAACGCCTGGGCGAGACCATCGCGCGCATGAAGGCGGTGACACGCGAACGTGTCGACCAGGTGATGGAAAGCTTCGGCACGCTGGCCGCCAACGAGCACCTGCTGGTGGCCGACAACAACGAATACGTGAAGGCCGTGCTGCGCCGCGCGCTGGGCAACGACAAGGCCAACCTGCTGATCGACCGCATCCTGCAGGGCAGCGACGTCACCGGCATCGAGAGCCTGAAGTGGATGGATCCCACCTCGGTGGCCGAACTGCTGCGCAACGAACACCCGCAGATCGTCGCGGCCATCCTCGTGCACCTGGAATTCGACCAGGCGGCCGAAGTGCTGAAGCTGTTCACCGAGCGCCAGCGCAACGAGGTGATGGTGCGCATCGCCACGCTCGACGGCATCCAGCCGCTGGCGCTGCGCGACCTCAACGAGGTGATGAGCAAGGTACTGGCCGGCGGCGACCGCAGCCGCAAGAGCAGCCTGGGCGGCGTGAAGACGGCGGCCGAGATCCTGAACATGCTGGGCACCGCGGTCGAGACCAGCGTGCTCGACTTCGTGCGCGAGGCCGACAACGACCTGGCGCAGAAGATCATGGACAACATGTTCACCTTCGACGACGTCGAGAAGATCGACGACAAGGGCATCCAGGCGCTGATGAAGGAAGTGCAGACCGATTCACTCGTCATCGCGCTGAAGGGCGCCACGCCGGCGCTGCGCGAGAAGATCTTCCGCAACATGAGCAGCCGCGCCGCAGAGACGCTGAAGGAAGACCTCGACTCGCGTGGCCCGGTGCGGCTGTCCGAGGTCGAGGCCGAGCAGAAGGAAATGCTCAAGATCGTGCGCCGGCTGGTCGACGAGGGCCAGATCGTGCTGGCCGGTGGTGGCGACGAGGCCTTCGTCTAAATGGGCGCGCCGCCGAAAGGCCCCTTCTTCCGCAACGTGCCGGCGCCCGCCGGCGGCAAGGCGAGCTCGCCCTACCAGCGCTTCATCCCGCGCGAGGAACTGGGCGACTTCGCGAGCTGGCAACCCGGCAAGCTGGGCGAGCAGCCCGACGCCGCGCCCGCCGCTCCGCCCGAGCCCACGCCGGCCGACTGGCAGGCGCGCATCGCCGCCGCGCGCCAGGCCGGCTACCAGGACGGCTACCGCGACGGCCTGGTGGCGCTGGACAACTTCAAGCAGACCTTCGCGCAGCAAGCGACGTCGCAGATCGGCGCGCTGCTCGAAAGCTTCGACGCCCAGCTTTCGGGGCTGGACGGTGACATGGCCGCCGCGCTGGCGCAAAGCGCCGTGCTGCTGGCGCAGCAGGTGCTGCGCGCCGAACTCAATTCACACCCCGAAGTGGTGGCCCAGGTGGCCGCCGAGGCGGTGAATGCGGTGATGCTGAGCGCGCGCCACATCGCCGTGCACGTGCACCCGCTGGACCTGCCGCTGGTCAGCGAAGGCGCAGCCGATGCGCTGGAAGCCCGTGGCGCGCGCCTGCACGCCGACGCCGCCATCCAGCGCGGTGGCGTGCTGGTGCAAAGCGATGTCGGCGCGGTCGACGCCCGCATCGGCGTGCGCTGGGCCCAGGCCGCTGCAGCGCTGGGCTCGACACTGGCCCTGGACGAGGACACGCCATGAACCCGGTTGCCACACGCCTGGCCGCCAACGGCCCCGACGAACGGCTGCGCTCGCGCAACCAGCGCTGGCAGCGTTACCTGGCCGACCTGCAGGGTTACGCCGCGCTGCAGCAGCCGCTGGAAACCGTGGGCACGCTGCTGCGCGTGACGGGCCTGGTGCTCGAAGCCGCCGGCGTGCGCGTGCCCGTCGGCTCGGTCTGCGAGGTGCACTGCCCGGGCCAGCCCGCGGTGCTGGCCGAAGTGGTGGGCTTCAGCGGCGACCGCGCTTTCCTGATGCCGATGGGCGAACTGCACGGCCTGGCCAGCGGCGCGCGCGTGGTGCCGCGTCCGGCGCCGGCGTCGCCGCCGCGCTGGGGCGCCGAAAACCACGCCTGGCGCCGCAGCGAAGACCGCGGCCTGCACCTGCCGATGGGCGCAGGCCTGCTCGGCCGCGTCGTCGATTCACACGGTCAGCCGCTCGACCGCCTGGGCCCGCTGGAAGGTGTGCACACGCAGCCGCTGGTGCGCCGCCCCATCAACGCGATGGACCGCGACCCCGTACGCACGCCGCTGGACACCGGCGTGCGCGCCATCAACGCGCTGCTCACCGTGGGCCGCGGCCAGCGCATCGGCCTCTTCGCGGGCACCGGCGTGGGAAAGAGCGTGCTGCTGGGCATGATGGCGCGCTACACCGCGGCCGACGTCATCGTCGTCGGGCTCATCGGTGAACGTGGCCGCGAGGTCAAGGAATTCATCGAGGACATCCTCGAGGACGAAGGACGCGCGCGCAGCGTCGTTGTCGCCGCGCCGGCCGACGCACCGCCCTTGATGCGCATGCAGGGCGCCAGCTACGCCACGGCGATTGCCGAGCACTTCCGCGACCGTGGCCTGCACGTGCTGCTGCTGATGGACAGCCTGACACGTTACGCGATGGCGCAGCGCGAGATCGCGCTGGCCATCGGCGAGCCGCCGGCCACCAAGGGTTACCCGCCGAGCTGCTTCGCCAAGCTGCCGCAACTGGTGGAACGCAGCGGCAACGGCATGGCCGGCCAGGGTTCGATCACCGCCTTCTACACCGTGCTCAGCGAAGGCGACGACCCGCAGGACCCGATCGCCGACGCCGCACGCGGCATCCTCGACGGCCACATCGTGCTCAGCCGCGAACTCGCCGAAGGCGGCCACTTCCCGGCCATCGACGTCGAGAAGTCGATCTCGCGCGTGATGACGGCCGTGGCCGGGCGCGAACACCTGCAGTCGGCGCGCCGCATGCGCCAGCTGCTGGCCAAGGTGAACAAGGCGCGCGACCTGATCCAGCTCGGCGCCTACCAGCCCGGCCACGACGCCGAGCTCGACCTCGCCGTCAAGCTGCAGCCGCAGATGAACGCCCTGCTGCAGCAGGACATGCATGAAAGTGCCGCGCTCGACATGAGCCGCGCCCAGCTCAACCGCCTGATGTCGGCCTGAGCCACCCCACCGCCCCCGAAGAGCCCCCATGACCGCCGCCCTGACCACCCTGCTCGAACACGCCGAACGCCAGCGCGACGACGCCCAGGCCGCGCTGCTGCAGGCCGAATCCACGGTGCGCCGCCTGCAGGCGCAAGCCGAGCAGCTGCGCAGCTACCGCGACGACTACCGCGGCCGCCACCCGGCCCTGGGCGGGCGCAGCGCCGGCATCGAGGCGCTGCGCCTGCACCAGGACTTCATGCAGCGGCTCGATCAGGCGCTGCACCAGCAGGCGGGGCAGCTGCAGGCGGGTGAGACGCGGTGCACCACGCTGCGCGCGCACCTTGTGGCCCAGGAGACCCGCGTGGCCTCGGTGCGCAAGCTGCTCGAACGCCGCGGCCAGCAAGCGCAGGTGCATGCCGACCGCCTGGAACAGCGCCGCAGCGACGACGCGGCGCAGAACCAGCTGCGCCGGCGCGACGACGGCGCGCACGGCGGCAACTGGCGGCTCGGTACCGAAGCCCTGCCGGTGGCGCGCTGAGCGCCTGCCGCCACCCGCTCACCCGCCGCAACCCGTCCCCCAGCCCCCAGCCCTCCGAACACAACGCCAATTCACGATGCTTGCCAACGCCCTGCCCCCGGTCCTCCAGGCACCCGTCGCGGCGCCGGCCCCTCACAACACGGCCGGCAGCGGCAACGGGCCCGACAGCTTCGCGCGTTTGCTCGACGCCGCCGACGCGCGCCGCCAGGCCGAGGCCGCGGCAACCCAGGCCCAGGAGGCCAGGTCCCCGGAGGCCAAACCGGCCGACGGCAAGGCCCCCGACAGCCGCGAGGCGGCCGCCCCCACCGCCGAACACGGCGAAGCCGCGGGCCCGCAAGGCGAGGCCGCCGACGACGGGGCGCAGGGCAGCGCCGCAGCTGCGGCCGATACAAAGCCCACCACCGACCCGGCCCTGGGCAGCGACGCCGCAGCGCTGCTAGATCGGAAGAGCGTCGTGTAGGGAAAGAGTGTCGA
>CAMTUD010000076.1:0-24647 GCA_947084805.1 uncultured beta proteobacterium
CATCCTGTTTGAGCGTAGCGAACGCAGTGAGCGCAGCGAGTTATGCGCCGGGCCATGGACCCGAGCACCGCAGGGCAGTCGGCGCGAAGCGACGACCGCCTCAGTCGCACGCCGCGCCCCGCCCGAACGCCCCTTTGCCGCCACAACCGTCAGCACGCGAAGGCGGACGGCGAAGGTCCGCAACGGGCCGCAAGCAGTCGCCATGCCATCGCACCCGATGACATGCAGATCCGACCCAACGTTTCGGGGCCGCTGAAGTGACCCGCGACCGCCTCGCCCCCTGGGCCGCCTACGTCATCGTCGGCGTCGGCTCGCTGATCATGCTGGCGCCCTTCTACTTCATGTTCGTGTTCGCCACGCAGTCGCGCACCGAGATCTTCAGCCTGCCGCCGCCGATGTGGTTCGGTGACGACTTCTTCAACAACCTGAAGATCCTCACCGAGCGCATCCCCTTCTGGCGCAACCTCGGCTGGAGCCTGTACGTCGCCGTCGCCAACACCGCGCTGACGCTGCTGTTCTGCAGCATGGGCGGCTACGCCTTCGCGCTGTTCGAGTTCAAGTACAGGGGCCCAATCTTCGCCTTCGTGATGGCGACGATGCTACTGCCCAGCTTCATGAACATGATCCCCAGCTTCATGATCATGGACGCGCTGGGCTGGATCGACCAGCCGCGTGCGCTCTACATCCCCGGCGCGGCCAGCGCCTTCGGCATCTTCCTCATGCGCCAGTTCGTCAGCACCTCGGTGCCGAAGGACCTGATCGAGGCCGCACGCATGGACGGCTGCAGTGAACTGGGCATCTACTGGCGCATCGTGCTGCCGCTGCTGAAGCCGGCGCTGGGCACGCTGGGGCTCATCACCTTCATTGCCAGCTGGAACAACTTCATCGGGCCGCTGATCGTGATGCGCAGCCCTGAGAACTACACGCTGCCGCTGGCGCTGCGCAGCCTGCAAAGCCCGGTCGACACCGAATGGGGTGCGCTGATGACGGGCTCGGCCATCGCCACCATCCCGCTGCTCGTGCTGTTCATGCTGTCCTCGCGTCAGCTGATCTCGGGGCTCACCGCCGGCGCGGTGAAGTGAGCTCGTCCTACCTCTGCACTCCCCGGCCATGAACCCCTTTCCGCCCTTCCACCCCGCGCATGTGTTCCCGCCCGACTTCGTCTGGGGCGTGGCCACCAGCGCCTTCCAGATCGAGGGCGGGGCCACGCTCGACGGCAAAGGCCCGTCGATCTGGGACAGCTTCTGCCGCGTGCCCGGCGCCATTGCCGACGGCAGCAACGGCGACACCGCCTGCGACCACGTGCACCGCTGGGCGCACGACCTCGACATCGTCAAGGACTTGGGTGTCGACGCCTACCGCTTCTCGGTCTCGTGGCCGCGTGTGCAGCCCGACGGCATGGGCGCGTGGAACGACAAGGGGCTGGACTTCTACGAGCGCCTGGTCGACGGCCTTGTGGCACGGGGCATCCAGCCCTACCTCACGCTCAACCACTGGGACCTGCCCGAAGCGCTGCAGGCCCGCGGTGGCTGGGCGGCACGCGACACCGTGCACCGCTTCGTCGACTACGCGCGCCAGGTGGCGCGCCGCCTGGGCGACCGCGTGGCCACGATCACCACGCACAACGAGCCCTGGGTCATCGCCACGCTCGGCCACGAGCAGGGCCATTTCGCGCCCGGCATCCAGAGCCGCGCCACGGCGATGCAGGTGTCGCACCACCTGCTGCTGAGCCACGGCCTGGCGCTGCAGGCGCTGCGCGCGCAGGGCTGCAAGAGCCGGCTGGGCATCGTGCTGAACCTGTCGCCCATCGGCCCGGCCACCGACAGCGCCGAAGACGTCGCGCAAGCGCGGCTGGACGACGGCCGTTCGGTGCGCTGGTACATGGACCCGCTGTTCAAGGGCGCCTACCCGGCCGACGTCATCGAACACCTGGGCCACGACGCGCCCCGCGTCGAGCCCGGCGACCTGGCGGTCATCACGACGCCGATGGACTTCCTGGGTCTGAACTACTACACCCGCTCGGTGGTCAGCGCCAGTGGTGGCTGGGACATCAGGGCCAGCGGCAAGCGTCTCACCGAGATGGGCTGGGAGGTCTACCCCGAAGGCCTGACCGAACTGCTGCTGCGAATGCACCGCGACTGGAAGCTGCCGCCGCTGTACGTGAAGGAAAACGGCGCCGCCTTCAAGGACGACTTCATCGACGGCCGTGTGCATGACGTCGAGCGCACCGACTACATCGCGCGCCACATCGCCGCGGTGGGCGACGCGCTGGCCCAGGGTGTGCCGATGGCCGGCTACATGGTGTGGAGCCTGCTCGACAACTTCGAGTGGGCCTCGGGCTACCAGAAGCGCTTCGGCATCGTGCATGTCGACTACGCCACGCAGCAGCGCACGCTGAAGGACAGCGCGCTGTGGTACCGCGACTTCCTGCAGCTGCAGAAGGCCGCGCGGCGGGCGCCGGCCGCGGCCGCAAACCCACAGGCGAGGAGCTGAACGCATGGGTCAGGTCAGCCTGAAGGGCATCCGGAAGAGCTACGGCGACGTGCCCGTCATCCGCGGCATCGACCTCGAAGTGCAAGACGGCGAGTTCCTCGTTTTCGTGGGCCCCAGCGGCTGCGGCAAGAGCACCACGCTGCGCATGATCGCCGGGCTGGAAAGCATAACCGCAGGTGAACTGCTGATCGACGGCCAGCGCGCCAACGAACTGCGCCCGGCCGACCGTGGCACGGCGATGGTGTTCCAGAGCTACGCGCTCTACCCGCACATGACGGTGGCCGACAACATGGGCTTCGCGCTGAAGATGGCGGGCCTGGGCAAGGCGCAGCGCAACGAACAGGTGGGTCGCGCGGCCGAGATCCTGCGCATCACCGAACTGCTGGGCCGCTACCCGAAGGAGCTCTCGGGCGGCCAGCGCCAGCGGGTGGCCATCGGCCGCGCCATCGTGCGCAAGCCCAAGGTGTTTCTCTTCGACGAACCGCTCTCCAACCTGGACGCCGCGCTGCGCGTGAACATGCGCATCGAGCTCAGCCGCCTGCACAAGGAGCTGGGCACGACGATGATCTACGTCACCCACGACCAGGTCGAGGCCATGACGATGGGCGACCGCATCGCGGTCTTCCACGCGGGGCTGGTCGAGCAGTTGGGCGCACCGATGGAGCTCTACAACCGGCCGGCCAACGAGTTCGTCGCCGGCTTCATCGGCGCGCCGAAGATCAACTTCGTCGACCGGCCCGGCAGCGCATCGACAACCGCGCACCGCGCGCTGTGGGACACGCTGGCCGCAGCCGCACCGGCGCAGGCGCAGCGCCTTGGGCTGCGGCCCGAACACCTGCGCCTGGTGGACGCGGCAGCGGGCGTCCCGGCGCGCGTGGAACTCGCCGAGCACCTGGGCGACAGTTCCATCATCCACCTGCGTGTCGACGGCGTGACCGACCTGCTGAGCGCAAAGGTCGGCGCCGGCAACCACCGCCTCGAAGCCGGCCAGGCGGTGGGCCTGGCACCCGACGTGGCGTGGGCGCTGGCCTTCGACGCCCAACACCGCCTTGCAGCCTGATACGGAGAGCAGCCATGGCCAAATCACCGAAGAAGATCCCGGGTTGGAAACTCGTCTGGCACGACGAGTTCGAGGGCCATGAAGTGGATCGCACGAAGTGGGACTTCGACCTCGGCAACGGCTTCTACGACTACAAGAACCACGCCTGGGTCGCGGGCTGGGGCAACGAGGAGCTGCAGTACTACACGCACGAGCCCGAGAACGTGACGGTGCGCGACAGCTGCCTGAGCATCCGCGCCGTGAAGGCGCCGCTGCACGGCTGCGGCTACACGTCGGCGCGGCTGAAGACGAAGAAGCGCGACGGCACGGTGTTGTTCGCCCAGTGCTACGGGCGCGTCGAGTTCCGCGCCAAGGTACCCTGGGGCAAGGGCCTGTGGCCGGCGTTGTGGATGCTGCCCGTGGACGACACCTACGGCGGCTGGGCCGCCAGCGGCGAGATCGACCTGATGGAGATCGTCGGCGAGAAGCCGCACGAGGTGCTGAACAGCATCCACTTCGGCAGCACCTACCCCAAACGTTCGCTCATCACCACCGTGCATCCGCTGCCCGAGGGCAGCCTGGTGTCCGACTGGCACACCTACGCCGTGGAATGGGAACCGGGCGAGATCCGCTTCTTCGTCGACGGCGTGCAGACCTGCACCTACGACCACTGGTGGAGTTGCAGCCAGCTGAAGGACGGTGCGGGTGTCGAAGCGAAGAAGGCCGCCGACCTGAACCCCTGGCCTGCGCCCTTCGACCAGCCCTTCTACCTGGTGATGAACGTCGCCGTGGGCGGCAACTTTCCCGGTGCGCCGAACGAGGCCACGCGCTTCCCGGCCGAGCTGGTGGTCGACTACGTGCGCGTCTACGAGAAGCAGGGCGGCTATGGCCCGGCCAAGCCCATCGGCCAGGGGCAGTTCCCGTGGCAGCTGCCGCCCGCACCCGTCGCCAAGCCGGCCCGCAAGCCCGCCCGCAAGACACCCGCGAAAGCCGGCCCCAAGTCCCAGCTCACCACCCGCGCCAAGGCGCGCTGAGAAAGCCCCACCATGTCCCGAAGAGGATCCCCCCCCGACAGCGTGCTGTCGCAGTCGATGACACAAGCCCACGCGCAAGGTGAGGGCCAGCAGCAGACGCTGCACCCGCACTCGGGCGCGCAGCCGATGGCCGGCGCAGAGCAGTCCGGTCGCTGGGCGCGCTCGGAGCCCGTGGTCTGGACAACCGAGACCCGCGACGCGCTGGCCACCGACTTCCGCGCCACGTTGCAGCGCGGCGTGCACGGCCTGTGTTTCAGCCCCTACCTCGAAGGCCAGCAACCGGGCGACCAGATCGGCGAAGCGCAGATCCGCGAGCGGCTGCAGATCATGCGCCCGCACGCGCGCTGGATCCGCAGCTTCTCGTGCACCGACGGCCACGAGCAGACGCCGCGCATCGCGCACGAGCTGGGCCTGAAGACACTGGTCGGCGCCTGGCTGGGCACCGACGCGAAGATCAACGAACGTGAGCTGCAGGGCGTGATCGAGGTCGCGCGCGCCGGCCACGCCGACATCGTGGCCGTCGGCAACGAGGTCCTGCTGCGCGAGGACATGAGCGAGGACGAGCTGCTGGCCTGCATCCAGCGCGTGAAGGACGCGCTGCCGGGGGTGCCGGTGGGTTACGTCGACGCCTACTTCCTGTTCGAGAAGCACCCGCGCATCACCGCCGCCTGCGACGTGGTGATGACCAACTGCTATCCGTTCTGGGAGGGCTGCCCGCGCGATCAGGCGCTGGCCTACATGCAGACCATGGTGGCGCGCACGCGTGCGGCGGCGCCGGGCAAGCGGGTGCTGATCAGCGAGACCGGCTGGCCCGATCAGGGCAGCGCCTTCCAGGGCTCGGTGCCCTCGCGCGAAGGGGCCATGCAGTACTTCGTCGACTGCTGCCGCTGGGCCGACGAGGACGGCATCGAGATCTTCTACTTCGCGGCCTTCGACGAAGCCTGGAAGGTCGGCGCCGAAGGCGACGTCGGCGCCTACTGGGGGCTGTGGGACAAGGACGGCGTACTCAAGTTCGGATGACATGACGACGCTCAATCTGCCCTCGGGCAACGCCATCTGCTACTCGGGCTACCGCGACGGCCAGAACCCCGGCGAGCAGACCTATCCCTCGCTGGCACAGATCCGCGAAGACCTGGGCCTGCTGCGCCGCAACTGGCAACTGCTGCGCCTGTACGACTGCAGCCTGCACGCCGAGCGTGTGCTGCAAGTCATCGAGGAAGACGGCCTGCCCTTTCAGGTGATGCTGGGCGCCTACCTGGGCGCCGAGATGAACAACTTCGGCTGCCCCTGGGGCGCGACCTTCACCGAAGAGCAGCTCGAGGCCAGCCGCGCCGAGAACGTGGCCGAGCTCGACCGCCTGATCACGCTGGCCAACCGCTACCCCGACATCGTGTTCTCGGTGGCCGTCGGCAACGAGGCCACGGTCGACTGGACCGACCACTTCGTGCCGGTGCCGAAGATGATCGAGTACGTGCGCCGCGTGAAGGCGGCGGTGCAGCAGCCCGTGACCTTCTGCGAGAACTACGTGCCCTGGCAGCACAAGCTGCGTGAGCTGGTGCCCGAACTCGACTTCATCTCGCTGCACACCTACCCGGTGTGGGAATACAAGCACATCCACGAGGCGCTGGACTACACCAAGGACAACGTGCAGAGCGTGGCGCGCCTGTACCCCGACAAGCCCATCGTCATCACCGAGGCCGGCTGGTGCACCAACAGCAACGGCCGCGGCATGCCCGCCGAGCATGCGGTGCAGGAGCTGCAGGCCCTTTACTACCAGGACCTGATGGACTGGACGCGCGAGGCCGGCCTGCTGTGCTTCGTCTTCGAGGCCTTCGACGAAAACTGGAAGGGCTCGCCCGACCCGCTGGAGCCCGAAAAGCACTGGGGCCTGTTCACCGTCGACCGCCGGCCCAAGGTGGTGATGCAGGCGCTTTACCCCGACCTGGCGCCGCTGGCCGCCGACGCCTGAGCCTGCGCGCATGCCCATGCCACCGATGCACACTCACCGCACCCCCGACGTCGCGCTCTGGGACCACTACCGCGCGCTGCGCGAGCAGTGGACCCACGAGGACAACCTGATCGCCCAGCGCATGGGCTGGCTGATCTGGTCCGAAGGCCTGATGTTCACCGCCTACGGCGCCCACGCGCGCGACGGCGTGTACTGGCTGGTGCTGGGCTTCCCCTTCTTCGGCATCCTGGTGGCCGTGCTGGCCGGTGTCGCCATCTACACGGCGATGGCGGCCACCGACAGCATCAAGCAGCAGTTCGACGAGGCCGGCCTGGCCGACCTGTGCCCGCTGGCGCCTGCCAACCACATCGCCCACCGCGGCCGCTGGGCGGCCAAGGCCATGCCCTTCGTCTTCGGCGCGATGTGGCTGCTGGCGCTTCTTGGGCGCCTGCAAGACTGAACACCGTGCCAGCGGCGCGCCTCACCACAGAAAGCCTCTCATGACCCCATCTGCCGCCACTCCCGCTCACAAGGTCCCGTTCGGGCACAAGGTCGCCTTCGGGCTGGGCATGCTGGCCAACCAGATGTTCCCGGCCGCGCTGGGCATCTTCATGGTCGTGCTGGTGCAGGACATGGGCTTCCCGACCTGGATGTGGGGCATCCTGTTCTTCCTGCCGCGCGCCTACGACGCGATCCTCGACCCGATCATGGGTTTCATCTCCGACAACACGCGCTCGAAGTGGGGCCGGCGCAGGCAGTACGTGTTCATCGGCGCCATCATGCTCGGCGTCGGTTTCATCGCGATGTGGCAGTTGCACCGCGCCGACGGCATCCCCTACAACTTCGCCTACTTCCTGTTCTGGTCGCTCGTGTTCTTCACCGGGCTGACCGTGTTCAGCATCCCCTACGTGGCCATGGGCTACGAGATGAGCGACGACTTCCACGAGCGCACCAGCATCATGGCAGTGGCGCAGTGGATCGGCCAGTGGGCCTGGGTCATCGCACCGTGGTTCTGGGTCGTGATGTACGACCCCAAGTGGTTCCCCAACGCTGACACCGCCGCGCGCACGCTGTCGGTGTGGGTCGGCGTGGCGTGCATGCTGCTGGCCATGGTGCCGGCCATCTTCCTTCCCAGCCGCTCGACCAAGGACGACACGCACCTCGTCCCGCTGACCATGGCGAACATCGGCATGGGCTTCAAGGAACTGCTGGCCGGCTTCAAGGAGGCCTTCGGCTGCGTGCCCTTCCGCAAGCTGTGCGGCGCCACCTTCCTGATCTTCAACGCCTTCAACACGGTGGCGGCGTTTTCTTTCTTCATCGTCGTCTACCACCTGTTCAACGGCGACACCGCGGCCGCCTGGATCTGGCCGACCTTGTTCGGCAGCATCGGCGCGCTGGTCACCACCTTCGCGGTCATCCCCACCGTGGCCTGGATGTCGAAGAAGACGGGCAAGAAGGTCGCCTTCATGCTGTCGCAGGGCATCTCGCTGCTGGGCTACGTGCTGCTGTGGTTCCTGATGGTGCCCGGCAAGCCCTGGATGTTCATGTTCGCGCTGCCCTTCTTCTCGTTCGGCATCGGCGGCCTGTTCACGCTGATGATGTCGATGACGGCCGACGTGTGCGACCTGGATGAACTGGCCACCGGCAAGCGCCGCGAAGGCATCTTCGGCGCCATCTACTGGTGGATGGTGAAGCTCGGTTTTGCCGTCGCCGGCCTGCTCAGCGGCGCCATCATGGCCTTCGTGGCCTTCACGCCGGGCGCCGCGGTGCAGCCCGCCGGCGCCGTGGACGGCCTGCGCCTCTTCTATTCCGGCGTGCCCATCCTGGGCACGGTGCTCGCGATGTGGATCATGCGCAACTACGACCTCGACGAGAAGCGCGCCATGGAGGTCAACGCCGAGCTCGAACGGCGCCGGTCGCGCGCCCAAGACGCGTCATCTTCCCAAGGATCGGGTGCCCGGCCCTGGCTGGCCGAACATGGCCTGCTGTTGCCTGGCGCGGAGCTTTCGCCGCTGGCGGGCAAGACCTCCGAAGAACTGCGCGCGCTGCATGCCGAGCAGCTGGAACGCGGCCTGTATGGCCTGAGCTTCAGCGCCTATGCGCAGGGCCAGCGGGCGGGCGACCAGCTGCTGGCATCCAACGTCAGCCGGCGCATCGACCTCATCGCGCCCCATACACACTGGGTGCGCTCCTTCGCCTGTACCGAGGGCCACGAGGCCATTCCCCGCCTGGTCCGCACCAAGGGCCTCAAGACGATGGTGGGGGCCTGGATCAGCCAGGATCGCGAGCGCAATGAACGCGAGATCCAGGCCCTGATCACGCTGGCGCAGGAAGGCATGGTCGACATCGCAGTCGTCGGCAACGAGGTGCTGTTGCGCGGGGAACTGCCCGAAGAGGAGCTGCTGGCCTACATCCAGCGCGTGAAGGCGGCGGTGCCTGAAACCGTGGAGGTGGGTTGCGTCGACGCCTACTATCAGTTCCTGGAGCGGCCGGCACTCGTCGCCGCCTGCGACGTGCTGCTGCCCAACTGCTATCCGTTCTGGGAAGGCGCCGATATCGACATGGCCGCGCAGTACCTGCGCCGCATGGTCGGGCTGGTGAAGGCCGCCGGTGGCGAGAAGCCCGTCATCGTCGCCGAGACCGGCTGGCCAGGCAAAGGCAAGCCCGTGGGCGCGGCCGTACCGTCGGCCGACAACGCGATGAAGTACTTCGTCGACGTGCAGCAGTGGGGCCGGCGTGAGGGCGTCAAGCTGTTCTACTTCTCGTCCTTCGACGAGCCGTGGAAGCTGCAGCAGGAAGGCGAAGTGGGCACGCAGTGGGGGCTGTGGGACAAGGACGAGCGGCCCAAGTACGCGGCCGGCGGGCACCAAGCACCATGAGCGATGCACGGTGCGCGGTTGATGACGCCGGCCTGAGGCCGACCACGCTGACCCGGTCAGCCGGGCTGACGCGGCGTGCCGGGGCCCTGGCCCTGTGGGTGTGCCTGCTGCAACTGGCCGCCTGCGGTGGCGGTGGCGACGCCGCGCCCGTGGCGCCGGTTACGCCCGTTACGCCGGCGCCGCCGGTGGCCGCCGACCCCGTCCCGCCGGTCCCTCCAGCCCCGCCCGTGGCGGCCGGCCCCGCGCCCGCGGGCTACCGCCTGGTCTGGGCCGACGAGTTCGACACGCCCGGCCTGCCCGACACCACACGCTGGGCTTACGACACCGAGCGCAACCGCCTGGGCTGGTACAACAACGAGCGCCAGTACTACGGGGCCGCACGCCCCGAGAACGCACGTGTCGTCGACGGCAGGCTGCAGATCACGGCGCGCCTGGAAAGCTTGAGCAGCGCCGCCGACTGGGGCGGCCAGCGCTACACGTCGGCACGGCTCATCACACGCGGCAAGGCGGCGTGGACCTACGGTTTTTTCGAGATCCGCGCCAGGCTGCCCTGCGGTCGCGGCACCTGGCCGGCGATCTGGATGCTGGGCACCGGCGGCATCTGGCCCGACGACGGCGAGATCGACATCATGGAGCAGGTGGGCAGCAACCCGAGCCGCGTCTTCGGCACCGTGCACACCCGCGCCGGCAGCGGCGGCAACAGCATCGGTGCCGCCACCCAGGTGCCCGACGCCTGCACGGCCTTCCACGATTACCAGCTGCTCTGGACGGCCAGCGAAATCGCCATCGGTGTCGACGGTGTCGTGCACTTCCGCTACGCCAACCCGGGCACCGGCCGCGACCGCTGGCCCTTCAACGCGCCGCAGTACCTGCTGCTGAACATCGCCATCGGTGGTGACCTCGGCGGCCCCATCGACGACACCATCTTCCCGGTGACGATGGCGATCGAGCACGTGCGCGTCTGGCAGGCGCCCTAGGCGGCCCGGCCCGGCCCGCGCGCGTCGCGACCGGGCCGGTGACGTGGCACGATGCGATCCCCGCGGTCGCCGCACCGCAAACAGGCCGTCCACTTCACGGCAAGACCGCATGGCCTCAGCCTCGGAACAACACAACGACGACGGCTCGCCACTGGCGCTGCTGCTCATGCTGGCGGTCGTCGTGGCGGTGCTGGTGTGGTCGGGCATCCGCCCCTACGACCGGGCAACGTGGGTGATGGAGGTGGCGCCGGTGTTCGTCGTCGTGCCCTTGCTGTGGGCCAGCTACCGGCGCTTTCCGCTGACCCGGCTGCTCTATGCCCTGATCGCGCTGCACGCGCTGGTGCTCATCGTCGGCGGCGCCTACACCTACGCCCGCGTGCCGGTGGGTTTCCAGGTCGCCGAGCTGTTCGGGTGGACACGCAACCCCTACGACAAGCTGGGCCACTTCTTCCAGGGTTTCGTGCCGGCGCTGGCCGCGCGCGAGATCCTGATCCGCGGCCAGGTCGTGCGTGGCCGCCGCATGCTGGCCTTCGTCGTCGTGTGCATCGTGCTGGCCATCAGCGCCAGCTACGAGCTCATCGAGTGGGCCGCTGCGCTGGCCCTCGGCCAGGGCGCCGACGAGTTCCTGGGCACCCAGGGCGACCCGTGGGACACGCAGTCGGACATGGCGTTTGCATTGCTGGGCGCCGTCACCGCGCTCATGCTGCTGGCGGGGCCGCACGACCGGCAGATCGCGCGCCTGCAGCCGCCTGGCACGGGCCGCGGGGTCTAGCTGCGGGCGGGAGAAGTCGCTAGGCTTGGCCGCCAAGTCTGGCGCAGGAGATCGACATGAAACGTGTCACGGGCATCGGCGGCATCTTCTTCAACGCCAAGGACCCGGTGGCGCTGCGGGCCTGGTACCAGCGGCACCTGGGCATCGACGTCCAGGCCTGGGGCGGCGCAGCCTTCACCTGGGCCGACGCCACCGGCGCGCCGATGAAGGGCACCACCATCTGGTCCATCGGTGCCGACGCAGGCGCGCCCTTTGCGCCCAGCACGGCGCCCTTCATGGTGAACTACCGTGTCGACGACCTGGCGGCGCTGCTGCAGGCCTTGCGCGACGAAGGCTGCACCGTGCTCGAGAAGACCGACGACTCGGAGTACGGCAAGTTCGGCTGGGTGATGGACCCCGAGGGCCACAAGGTCGAGCTCTGGCAGCCGCCGCCGGGTCAATAGGGGCCGGGCGCCGCGGCGACGCACACCGTCAGCAGCGCGTGCGCGTCCAGCGTCAGCGCCACCGCATGCGGGCCCAGGCGCAGCGTGCAGGGCAGGGCGGTGTCGCTGCGGTTCAGCAGCACCACGGCCACGCTGCCGTCGGGGTTCACGGCGGCGGTGCATTCCAGCGTTTCGCGTGTGGCCGCGCACAGCACGCGCTGCGCGCCGGATTGCATGAAGCGCGTGAAGTGGCCCAGCGCGGCGTAGGAGCTCTGGTAGTGCAGCGCGGTGCGGCGGGCATCGGCCAGCACCGGTGCGCTGCAGAAGTTGCCGACGTGGTTGGGGCCGCCCTGTTCGTCGAGCAGCAGGTTCCAGTCGATCCAGCCCACCGTCCAGTGGTTCAGGTCCTGGATGACTGAACGGGCGTAACGCTCGGCCAGACCCCACTCGCCGTGGTGCGGGCCGCCTTCCTGGCAGCCTTCGGTGAACAGCAGCTGTTTGTCGGGCCAGGCGTCGTGCAGCTGCTGCACGTGGTCGAAGTGGTCTTCGACGTACCAGTGGAAGCCGGCGCCCCAGACGTACTTCGCGGCCTCGGGGTCGGCGTAGATGGTGCCCGCGCGCTGCACCAGTTCGTCGCGGTTGTGGTCGTGCACGACGACCTTCACGTGCGCCAGCCCGGCCGCGTGCAGCGCCGGGCCGAGGTGGTCGCGCACGAAGTCGCGTTCTTCCTCGGCGCTGTAGATGCACGAGTCCCAGCGCTGCGTGGCCTGCGGTTCGTTCTGCACGCTCACGCCCCAGACCGGCACACCTTCGGCGGCGTAGGCCTCGATGAACTTCACGTAGCACTGGGCCCAGGCGGCGCGGCATTCGGGCTTGAGCTGGCCGCCTTCGTTCATGCGGCCGGTCGTCTTCATCCACGCCGGCGGGCTCCAGGGCGAGGCCAGCAGACGCAGCGGGCGCCCGGCCACACGCATCGCGGCGTGGATGAAGGGCAGCAGGTGGCGGCGGTCGTGTTCGATGCTGAAGTGCTGCAGCGCAAAGTCGCCCGCCACCTCGGCGTGGGCGTAGTTGCCGAGACCGAAGTCGCTGCTGCCCATGGGCACGCGGCACAGCGTGTAGCCATGGCCTTGACCGGGGTCGAAGCAGGCCCGCAGCAGTTCTTCGCCCAGCGCGGGCGGCAGCTGCTGCCAGGTCAGCGCCGCGGCTTCGGTGAAGGCGCCACCGAAGCCCAGCAGCGTCTGCATGCGCCGCGACGGGTCGACGAAAACCGAAGGCCCCGCCGGGGCGGGGCCTTCGGCGAAGGCGAGCGGCTGTTCCACCAGCCGCTCGCCGCCGTCGCGGCGGCTCAGCCAGCCGCGCAGCGCCGGCAGCGCGCTGCTCACTTCGCCCAGTGGATGCCGTCGACCTGGATCTTCGGCAGCCCGGTGGTGTTCAGCGGCTTGCCGGTGAACGAGAAGCGGTCGGCGATGATGAAGCGGAAGCTCACCAGGCGCAGGTCCAGCTTCGGGTTGGCGGCCAGGAAGGCCGACACCGGAATCGACACCTGGCACCAGTTGTTGGTGTTGCAGTAACCGTAGTCGCCGGGGCCCACTTGCAGGAAGGCTTCCTGCACGTCGCGGTCTTCGGTGTCGGTGCTGATGCCGATCTCGATCTTGCCCGGGTAGCTGTCGCTCCTGACGCTGAAGTTCAGCCGGCCCGCGGCGTAGCCCGAGAGGTTCGCGGTGACGCCGGTGGCCGAGTACTGGAACAGGCCCCAGCCGAAGTCCACCGGGTTGGGCGTGACCTCGAAGCTGGTCACGCCGTCGCCCGGGGCGCCGCCGGCCACGTCGGCGTAGCCGGTCAGCGCAAACGGGTCCCAGCGCAGGCCGGTGGCGCGTGCCTCGCCGGCCACGACGGCTTCCGAGTACAAGGTGTAGCGGCTGGCGGTGACGGCCGGCGTCACCGTCGGTGCCACCCACTTGACGGCGTCGGCCACCGTGTAGCTGCCGGTCTCGCAGGTCCAGGTCACGCCGCAGGTGCCCAGGCTCTGCACCGCGTAACGCGCCTGGCGGTTGGTGTTGAACAGGCCCCAGCCGTCGTCGCCCTGCTTCCAGGGTTCGTCGAAGGCCTGGAAGAAGAACACGGCCTGTGGACCGTTGCCGCGCCGGCCTTCGGCAGCCCAGGCCTGCAGCGCGTCGAAGTAGAGCTTCTGGTTCACCGGATGGGCGCGGAAGGCGAGGTTGGGGCCGCCGCCGGTGTCCACTGCGGTCCAGCCGGTTTCGCCGATGATCATGGGCATCTGGGTCAGGCCCAGCTTGTCCAGCGCCGCGCGGGCCGCGCCGAACTGCAGCTTGGCCTCGGCGATCGAGGCATTCACCATCGCCTGGGCGCGCTGGTCGGCCGGCGTGGTCTTCAGGCGCCAGTCCCAGCGCGTCGGGTCGTAGAAGGTGTCGAGCAGCGGATAGGTGTGCACGGCCGCGAAGTCGACGACGTCGGTGATGACCTTGGGCACCTTGGACCAGAACAGCCAGTTGTCGTCGGTGGTCACGGGCTGCGTGATCGCGCTGCGCACGCGGCTGATGTAGCCGGCCATCACCACGGGGTCGATCTTGTGCGTGGACCATTCGACCATGGTCTCGTTGCCGACGCTGACCGCAGCGACGATGGTCTTGAACCGGTTCGCCAGGTCGATGCACTTGGCCAGCTCGGCCAGGTTCTGCGTTTCAGCGGCCAGGCCTGTGACCGGGTTGGGGTAGGCACCCAGCATCACCTTGAGGTCGAGGTTGTTGTCGCGGATGACGGTGAGCACCGTCTCGGCAAAAGCGGTGCTGCTGAACAGGCGGATGGTGCCGATGCCGGTGGCGCGGATGAGGCGCAGGTCCTGCAGCACGTTGGCCGCCGTGATGACCTCGGCGCCCAGGTCGGCCTCGCTGCGCGACGTGCGGTAGGGCGAGTAGTTCACCGCGGCGCGCGTGGTGAATTCGACGGGCAGGGCACGGCGGTCGGTCACCGACAGCGGGGATTCCGTGTAGCCGCCGCCGCCGCAGGCGGGCAAGCCGAGGGCGAGCACCACGGTCGCGGCCGCGGCAAGGGTTCGGTGCGTGGCGCTGGGCAGCGCGCGGAGCCAGATGGACGTCATGTGAGAACCTCGGACTCAGAACTGGTAATTCGCTTCAAGCGTCATCCAGTTGCCACGGTTGGCGATTCTGGAGTCGACATTGGAGAACGCGTCGTGGGCGGGCATGCTCAGCGGCGCCTGGCCCTTGCGGCCGTAGGAGACCGCATTCAGCGAAGCCGACACGGAGAGCCCGCCGCCCACGGCGTAGCGCGCGCCGACGCTGGCAAACAGCGCGGTGTTGTCTTGACCCCGGTCGCTGGGGTTGGTGGTGCGGGCCTTGCCCAGATAGGTCAGGCCGGTGTAGGCCACCAGCTTGGGGTTGATGTACTTGCGCAGGCCGAGCATGAGGTCGACGGACCGCGCCGAGTAGCCCGGGTTGGGCACGCCGTTGGCGTCGAAGCCGCCCCAGTTCACGTTGAACGGGTTGTTCCATTGCGCCAGCGCTCCGGTGGTCAGCGGCACCGCATAGGAGCCGCTCCAGCGGTTGACGCGCAGGCCGCCGGACACTTCATAGGCGGTGCCGATCTGGTACTTGGTCAGCAGCAGGAACATGCCCTGACCGCTGCCGCCGAGCTGCTTGTCGTCGCGGTCGGGGAAGGGTGTGAGGCCGGTGAAAGGCGCCTTCGCGAATGCGGCCGGTGGGCCGTTGCGCCCGGCCTGCAACACCCCTTCGACCACCAGCGGGCCGCGCGCCCACAAGGCCCAGAACTCGAACAGATGGGGCTTGTTGCGCTTGAATGCCGTGTCGCCCATGTCGTAGGTGCCTTCGAGCACCAGATTGCCTTCGGCGAAGAAAAGTTCGCTCGACGTGTAGCGCACGGCCTTGGTGAGGATGCCGTAGGCGGCCCCGGCGTCGCTGAACGCGGTCTGCCCGAGGTCTGACGCGTAGGGGAAGTCGGGCCGGTTCCAGCCGCGCGACAGGAAGTTGCCGACCTGGAGGGTGCCGTAGTACTCGTGCTTGAGCGTCGCGCTGCGTTCGTAGACCACGCCGGGCAGGTCGGGCTTGCCGTCGCGCCAGCGCTGCGAGTAGGCCCCCGACAGCTTGAAGCCCCGGGGCAGGTCGAAGTTCACGCCCAGCGTCGGCTGGATCTGCACGCTGTGTGTTGCCAGGTCGCCGTATTCCTTGCCGTAGACGAGGTCGTCGGCCCAGATGAAGTGGCGGCCGGCCTCGGGGTCGCGCTGGCACTTGTCGCAACCGTTGCTGACACGCCCGACGCTGACCTTGGCAAAACCCGTCAGCGTGAAGGGGCCGAGTTCGTAGGCGTGGCCGGCCGCTGCCGCGCCCATGCCGAGCAGGAACACCGTGCTGCGGACGAAGCGGCGCGAGCGGGCCGGCCTGCCGGCCGCTGCACCCCGTGGACGAAAAAGATCATGCTGCATAGGACAGGCCACCTTGGGCTGGATTGAACGCGTTGAAAGCGCTTTCACAGAATACGGGTGTCGGTGCCGTCGCGTCAACGCGAACACGCTGCGTGTTTACCCTCGCGCCTGCCGCAGCGGGGTGATCCTGCGGGGCCGCGTGCGCCGCCGCGACACCCGGGCGTGGCGCATCCGGGTAAACGCGGGATCACGTTGAAAGCGCTTTCACAAACAATGACCCGCGCAGGCCGTCTCTGCGGAAAAGGGGAACACGATGACACCGACGAGCATCCGTCTGCGGGCCACGCTGGCTGTGCTGGCCATGCTGGCGGTGGCGCTGCCGGCCGGGGCACAGCCCGTCAAGCTCGGCGCCGGCACCTACTTCCTGTCGCCCAAGGCCGGCGACAAGGCGCCGCCGCAGGCGCCCTTGCGCACCGAGGCCATGCTCAAGCGCGCGGCGCAGACGAGCCAGTGGTACTCGACGCTGATCTTCAACCCCAAGCCCGAAGCCCTCTTCGTGCAGCCGATCACCGTGAAGACCACGCCCGCCGGGCTGGAATTTGCGTTGCCGTCCAAGGAAGCCGTGACCAGCGTGCGCCAGGACGTGGAGATCCGCTACCCGCACCGTGACCCGCTGCTGATCTCGCCCGTCGCCTTCGAGCCCGGCCCGGCCAAGCTGGCCAATGCCGACGACTGGTCGATCGACATCTCGATGGCGCGCGGCGCCGACGACCTGCGCGTGACCGTGGCGCGCGGCCACCCCTACGCCTCGATGCGTGTCACGCGCGGCGACCTGCGTGTGCGCCTGCCCGCCGCCGGCGAACGCCTGCACGCCGCTGCCGACGCCCGTGTGCTGGCGCTGAAGGTGGGCACCAAGACCTACGCCCTCTTCGGCCCCACCGGCGTGGTCTGGGAGCCGGCGGCTGCGGGCCGCGAGTGGATCGCGCGGCTGCCCGCAGGCAAGGGCTACCTGTCGGCGGCCGGCCTGCCCGACGACAAGGCCGAGACGCTGGCCCTGTTCACGCGCCACGCCTATGCCTTCATCCAGCAGACGCGGGCCGAGTGGCGCTATGACGAAGCCACGAGCCAGGTCGAGACCACCTTCAAGGCCGTGACGCAAGTGATGGAGGGCCCCGACAACGGCCCGCTGCTCGGCCTGTACCCGCACCAGTGGTTCAGGAACGCCGCGGTCGAAGGCAAGCTCGGGCCGGCCTTCGACACCGTGCGCGGCAAGCTGCGCCTGCTGGCGGCGTCGCAGTTCAAGACCGTCTACACCTACGGCGGCCTCGTGCCCTACTGGCCCGGCGTCACCGCCTCGCCGCGCCTGGACGAACTGAAGGACCTGATGGAGAAGGACCTGCGCAGCGCGGGTCGCGAGTTGCAGCGTGAAGGCAAGAGCGCCTACTGGGCGGGCAAGGGCCTGCAGCGCACGCTGAAGCTGGCCGACGTCTTCGAGCAGCAGGGCGACCTGGCCAACCGCGACCGCCTGCTGGACCTGCTGAAGAAGCGCGCCGAAGACTGGCTGGGCGGCAACAGCGACCGCGGCTATGTGCAGCTGGACAAGTCGCTCGGCGTGGTGTCCATCTACCCGGAAGAGTTTTTTGCCATCACCGAGATCAACGACCACCAGTTCTGGTTCGGCTACTGGATCCGCGTGGCCGCCGAGGTGGCGCTGCGCGACCCGGCGTGGATCGCGCCCGAGCGCTGGGGCGGCATGATCGAGTTGCTGATTGCCGACATCGCCACCACCGAACGTGGCAAGGCCGAATTCCCCTTCCTGCGCAACTGGGACGCCTACGAAGCCCACACCTGGGCCAACGGCATCGGCGTGGGCGAGTTCGGCAACAACAACGAGTCTTCGTCAGAGGCCATCAACGCCTGGGCCGGGCTCATCCTGTGGGGCGAGGTGACCGGCAACAAGGCGCTGCGCGACCTGGGTGTCTACCTGTACACGAGCGAGATCGAGGCCATCAACCACTACTGGTTCGACATCCACGGTCAGGTGTTCGCGCCCGAGTACAAGAACGCCGAGGTCAGCCAGGTCTTCGGCGGCATGTACCGCCACGACACCTGGTGGATCGACGACCCGCGGCAGATCAAGGGCATCAACCTGCTGCCGGTGACCACCGCCCACACCTACCTGGGCCGCGACCCGGCCTTCGTCAAGCGCAGCCTGGGCACGCTGCCGGCCGAGACCGCGCTGTGGAACCGCATCGCCAAGAAGCCGAGCCCGCCGCCGCCCAAGGACATCTGGCAGGACGTGTTCTCCAAGTACCTGGCGCTGGCCGACCCGGCGGCGGCGCTGAAGACCTGGGACCGCTGGGGTTCGGTGGAACTCGGCGAGTCGCGCACACACGCGCTGCACTTCATGCTGAGCCTGGAAGCCATGGGCCCGCCCGACTTCAGCGTCACCGCCGACACGCCGCTGTACTCGGTCTTCAAGCGCACCGACGGCAGCCGCACCTACCTGGCCTTCAACGCCCGCAAGACGCCGCTGGAGGTGAAGTTCAGCGACGGCCAGCGGCTCACGGTGGCGCCGGGCACGCTGGGCCGAGCGAGCTCGATGAAGTGACGTGGCGCTGCTACGGGTAAGCCAGGGGTTGCATGCCCTTGCCAAGCCTGCCCGCCGCTGCGCATACTTGTGAAAGCGCTTTCACGTTCCTTGATCAAAGCGCGATGAACCTCATTGGCTACGGCACATCGCGCCACGAGATCGACCCCGCCGCCCGGCCCCACGCCGGTCTGCACATCACCCAGGACCCACCGCCATGAAGACCCGTTCCCCCCATCTGCTCACCGCCACGGCATTGGCCGCTTCGCTGATGCTCGCCGCGTGCGGTGGTGGCAGCGGTGACCCGCCGCCGTCCTTGCCGGTGGGCACAGTCGACAGCACAGGCCCGACGGTCACCATCACCGACAACGTGGTCGAAACCACCACCAGCGGTGCCGTGACCTTCACCTTCAACTTCAACGAAGACGTGGGCACGAGTTTCACCATCGACGACATCACGGTCACCGGTGGCACCAAAGGCACGTTCACGCGGGTCAGCGGCACGCGCGCCACGCTGGAAGTGGCGCCCACGGCCAACAGCGCCGGCACCATCGTGGTCAGCGTGGCCGCCAACGGGGCCCTCGATGCGCGCGGCAACGGCAGCGCGGCGACCAGCTCGCAGCAGGCTTTCGACACGGTCGTGCGGACGCAGATGGCGCTGCCGGTGAGCTTCGAGGGCGCGGGCATTGGCTACGGGCTCGTCGGCTTCGGTGGTGCCGAAGACTCGACCCTCGTCGCCGACCCGACCAACGCCGCCAACAAGGTGGCCAAGGTGGTTCGCGCGGCCGGTGCAGAGACCTTCGCCGGCACCACCATCACCGACACGCGGAATAACGTGCAACTGGGCTTCTCGCCCAAGATTCCCTTCAACACCACCGACACGCGCATGACCGTGCGTGTCTGGTCGCCGGACGCCGGCATCCCGGTGCGCCTGAAGGTCGAGGACTCCGCCGACAGCAACAAGTCGGTCGAGACCGAGGCCACCGTCACCACCGCGGCGGGTTGGCAAACCCTCACCTTCGACTTCAAGAACCAGGTCACGGGCACCCCGGCGCTGAACCTGTCCAACAACTACAACAAGGCCACGATCTTCTTTGACTTCGGTCGCCCGAAGGCGTCGGCGGTAGCGAAGACCTACTACTTCGACGACATCACCTTTGTTCCTGGGGCCGCAGGCGGCGGCGCCGGCGGCGGCGGCGGCACGACGGGAACCACATTGGCCAGCTTCGACGAAGCCACGGCGCTTGCCTTCGCCGGCTTCGACGGTGGGACGGCCACCATCGAAGCCGCCCCGCCCGCCGGTGGTGGCACCGGGAAGGCACTGAAGATCTTCCGCTCGGGCGGTCAGGTCTGGGCCGGAGCCAAGGTGAACGTCGGCGTCATTCCGCTGACGGCGACCAACCGCACGCTTTCGGCCCGGGTTTACTCGCCGACTGCGGGCCGTCCCATCGTGCTGAAGCTCGAGAACCTGACTGACGCTGGCATCAACACCGGTGACATCCAGGCCACGGAAGCCGTCGTCGCGGGCTGGCAGACCCTGACCTGGGTGGTGCCCAGCGGCAAAGTCGGGCCGCAGTACAGCTGGGCCGTGCTGCTGCCCAACCTGGGCACCTTGGCTTCGGTCAGCCCCGGTGAGACCTTCTACGTCGACGACATCAAGTTCGTCGGCGCTCCGGCCGCCACAGGCACGGCCTTGGTCTCGTTCGACGAAGCCACGGCGCTGCCCTTCGCCGGCTTCGACGGTGGCGAAGCGACCCTCGACGCCGCCCCGCCTGCCGGCGGTGGCACAGGCAAGGCACTGAAGATCTTCCGCTCGGGCGGCCAGGTCTGGGCCGGTGCGAAAGTGAACGTCGGCGTTATTCCGCTGACGGCCACGGACCGAACAATTTCGGCCCGGGTTTACTCTCCGGCCGCCGGCCGTCCGATCGTGATGAAGCTCGAGAACCTGACTGACGCCGCGATCAACACCGGCGACATCCAGGCCACGGAAGCCGTCGTGGCGGGCTGGCAGACCTTGACCTGGGTGGTCCCCACCGGCAAAGTGGGGCCGCAGTACAGCTGGGCCGTGATGCTGCCCAACCTGGGCACCCTGGCTTCAGTCAGCCCCGGCGAGACCTACTACTTCGACGACATCCGTTCCTCCGCAGCCACGGCGACCGGTGGCGGTGGCGGTGGCGGTACGGTCGGCGTCGAGATGGGGTCGGGTGGCCCGCAGACGCTGACTATCGCGACTGGCGATGTCAAAACCGGCGACGGCGGCAACACCATGTTTGTCGCGGGCGAAGGGCTGTTTGCGGTGAACGTCGTGGGCAGCGCCGAGACAACGGCTCCCTTCAACTTGGCGGCATGGCCGAACGCAAGGACGGCGAACTTCGGCAGCATCACAGGGATTTCGGGTGGCAGTATTGGCTACTTTCAGGACGACGTGAACTTGAGCAACTCCCCCCAGAAGGTCGATGAGGGGGGGTGGGTTGCCGGCACCGCTCTGTCGCCACAAGGGGTGCCCAACTTCTTCCGCTACTTCGTCTTGAAGGGGCCCGTCTCCAATGCCGCTTACATGGGTCTGTACATGAACGCGCCAAACAATGGCACCGTCAATGTCAGCAGCTTCAGCAAGCTGAAGATCAAGGTGTGGGGCCCAGGGCCCATGTTTGAGCGGACCAACCTCAACCCGGTCCTCGAGATCACCTTGGTGGGTCCCAAGGTGGCCGGCTGCACAACGGGCTCGGGCGGCTCGGAAATCACGCAAAACCTCACCGCGAACCTGAAGAACGGTGCGGGCGGCTTCTACACGATGCCCTTGTCAGGCTTCACAGTCAGGACCCTGTGCGGTACGGATTCGAACGCGGCGAGTGTGCTTGCCAAGCTGGCGCGCGTGGTGGTGACCGTCCCGGGAACGAGCTTCAACTACACCAATCTTGACGGTGGCAACTACGCGACCGGTGTGAACCTGGGTCCGGTAGGTTTCACCAACAACTGACCGAGCCAGGGCGCCGGTGACGCACCGCCGCGCGGCCTTCGGGCCACGCGGCGGTCGTGCTTTCGGCGCTCGCGCAGCGGTGCTTCAGGCCGGCGGCGCCGCCTTGCAGTGCGCGGCGATGAAGGTCTCGTGTGTGGGCATGGCCTGCACCACCTGGCGCACGACGGTCTTGACGTTGTCGAGCATGCTGGCCACCGCAGCTTCGGGCGTGCTGTCGGCCATCGCGTGGTAGCCGCGCGGCCGGATGCCCTGGCCGAACATCACCTGCATCCAGGCGGTTTCGCCGAACAGCTCGTCGCTGGTGCGGAAGACGCGGCCGTGGCTGCGGAACAGCGCCACGCGGTGCTGCAGGCGCTCGGGAATCTCCATCGTGCGGCAGTGGTTCCAGAACGCCGAATCGTCACGCCGCGTGGCGTGGTAGTGCAGGACGATGAAGTCGCGCACCTGCTCGAACTCGGCCGTCGTCTGCCGGTTGTACTCCTCGATGTCGGCGGCGTTGAAGTCGAGGTCCGGGAACAGGTTGACGAGCCGCGCGATGCCCTTCTGGATGAGGTGGATCGAGGTCGATTCCAGCGGCTCGATGAAGCCGCTGGCCAGGCCGATGGCCACCACGTTGCGGTTCCAGAACTTCTTGCGCTTGCCGGTGACGAAACGCACCGGCCGCGGCTCGGCCAGGGCCCGGCCGTCCAGGTTCTTCATCAGCACCGCGGCGGCTTCGTCGTGGCTGATGAAGCGGCTGCAGTAGACGTGGCCGTTGCCGATGCGGTTCTGCAGCGGAATGCGCCACTGCCACCCTGCGGTGTGGGCGGTGGATCGCGTGTAGGGGGTGAGCGGCGCCACGCTCTCGCAAGGCACGGCCCAGGCGCTGTCGCAGGGCAGCCAATGGCTCCAGTCGTCGTAGCCGGTGTGCAGCGTCTGCTCGATCAGCAGGCCGCGGAAACCCGAGCAGTCGATGAACAGTTCGGCCACATGGGACTGGCCGTTCTCCAGCGTCACGCCGGTGACGAAACCGGTCTCGGGGTGCAGTTGCACGCTGGCGATCTTGCCTTCGGTGCGCGTCACGCCGTGGCGCTCGCAGTTCTTGCGCAGAAAACGCGCGAACAGGCCAGCGTCGAAGTGGAAGGCGTGCCGGATGTCGGCCAGCGGCGAGTCGGCGGCGGCGCCGCTGCTGCGTGCGAAGCGGTTGTGCTCGCAGGCCAGCAGGTTGATCGAGTAGTCTTCCATGCGGCCGGCCTTGCCGGCCAGGTGCATCTTCAGCCAGTACTGGTAGAACTCGACGAGGTTGGTGTCGCGGCCGAGCTGGCCGAAGCCGTGGATGTACTGGTCGCCGAGAGCGCCCCAGTGGCGGAACTGGATGCCGAGTTTGAAGGTGGCCTGGGTCTGGCGCACGAACTCGTCTTCGTTGATGCCGAGCAGTTCGTTGAAGTCGAGAATTGAGGGAATCGTGGCCTCGCCCACGCCTACCGTGCCGATGTCGTCGGACTCGATGAGCTGGATCTGCAACCGGCCTGCGCCCGTGCGCAGCAAGGTGGACGCCGCCATCCAGCCCGCGGTGCCGCCGCCGACGATGAGAACCTTCTTCACGCTGCGATCGGTCATGGCTTGGTCTCGATGGGGGATGTCTGCGCGCACTGCGGCGGCGGCGCCGACCGATGCGGGCAAGGAAGTTGCGGGGCTGCGGGCGGGCTGGCGATACCAGAAGGGGCCGTCGTTCGACCGCTGGCAAGGCGGTATTCTGGTGCAGCGGCACGGGTTGCCGCAGGGGCCATCGTGCGGGCCCGGTGCGACACTGCGCAGCGCCACACGCGTCGCCGTTCCAACGTCCCATGCCCACCGTCACGACACCCCATGCCGCCGCGCCGAAGCCTGAGCGCGCGCGTGTGGTGCTGGCACTGGGCACTGCGCAGACGCTGGCCTGGGCCTCGACCTTCTACCTGCCTGCCATGCTGGCCGCGCCGATGTCGCGCGACCTCGGCGTCACCACGCCCACGGTGTATGCGCTGCTGTCGATGGCGCTGGTGGTGTCCGCGCTGCTCGGGCCATTGGCCGGGCGCGTGATCGACCAGCACGGCGGCCGGCCGGTGTTGATGGCGTGCAGCGCTGGCTTTGCCTTCGGCCTGCTGATTCTGGCCACCGCGCAGGGCCCGGTGATGCTCACGCTGGCATGGTTGCTGCTCGGCGTTGCCATGGGCTTCGGTCTCTACGACGCCGCCTTCGCGACGCTGGTGCGCTTGTACGGCCCCGACGCTCGCACGGCCATCACCGGCATCACGCTGCTGGCCGGCTTCGCCAGCACCGTCGGCTGGCCGCTCACCGCGTGGCTGGACGCACAGTGGGGCTGGCGCGTGGCCTGTGGCACCTGGGCACTCCTGCACCTGGCCATGGCGCTGCCCTTGAATGCGCTGCTGCCCGGGCCGCCCGGCGCCGCGGCACCCTTGCCCGCGCCCACCGCCGAGCGCGCCCAGGCCGTACCGCAGGCCGTCGACAAGGCGCCCGCATCCCGCGCGCGCCTGCGGCGCTCGTTGGCTACTCGCGAGGCGCTGCTTGCGACGATCTTCGCGCTGATGAGCATCGTCAGCACCGGCATCGCCACGCACCTGCCGGCGGTGCTGCAGGCGGCCGGTGCCACGCTGGCCGTGGCGGTGGCCACGGCCGCGCTGATGGGCCCGGCACAGGTGGCGGCGCGCCTGCTCGAACTGGGGCTGATGCGCCGCCGTTCGCCGCTGCTGACGGCGCGCGCCGCAGCGCTGGGCCACCCGCTGGCGGTGGGCCTGCTCGTCGGGCTGGGCCCGCTGGGCGCACTGCCGTTTGCGGTTGTGCACGGGCTGGGCAACGGCCTCGTGACCATCGTCCGCGGCACGCTGCCGCTGGCGCTCTTCGGCGCCGCGGGTTATGGCGCGCGGCAGGGCTGGCTCACGCTGCCGGCGCGGCTGCTGGGCGCGCTGTCGCCCTGGCTCTTCGGGCTGGCGCTGGCACGCTGGGGGCTGGGCGCGCTGGGCCTGTCGGCGGCGCTGGCCCTGGCCGGCTTTGCCGGCCTGGCGCTGCTGCGGCTAGATTGGAAGAGCACACGTCTGAACTCCAGTCACGGACCAGTGG
>CAMTUD010000077.1:0-5515 GCA_947084805.1 uncultured beta proteobacterium
GATCTGGCGCGGGGCGCTGCGCGCAGCCGCTCAGGCCGGCCAGCACGAGCGCGCCGCAGACGATGGCGCGCGGCCACGGCCGCGGGCGGGTTTCAGTGCAGCGCACGGTAGATCTCCTCGGCCAGTTCCTTCGAGATGCCTTCGACGCTGGCCAGGTCTTCGACCCCGGCGCTGGCCACGCCGCGCAGGCCACCAAAACGTTGCAGCAGGCGGGCCCGCTTGCGCGGGCCGACCCCGGCGATGTCCTCGAGCTTGCTGCCGCCGGTGCGCACGCTGGCACGACGTGCCCGCATGCCGGTGATGGCGAAGCGGTGGGCCTCGTCGCGGATCTGCGCCACCAGCATCAGCGCCGCCGAATCGTGGCCGAGGTAGACCTTCGCGCGGCCGTCGGCGAACACCAGTTCCTCGAGCCCGACCTTGCGGCCCTCGCCTTTCTCGACCCCGACGATCAGGCCGACGTCCAGGCCCAGTTCCTGGAACACCTCGCGCGCCATGCTGACCTGGCCGCGGCCGCCATCGACGAGCACCAGGTCGGGCAGGCGGGCGGCGTGGCTGCGCGTCTTCGCAGGGGCCTTGGCCGGCAGGGTGGTCTCGACGTCGACCGGGCCCGCCGCTTCCGTCTTGGCCTCGACCGTCTCCGCGGCGTCGACATCGCTGTCGGCCTTGCCCGCCGCCACCGCCTCGGCCAGCCGGGCGTAACGCCGTGTCAGCACCTGGCGCATCGCGGCGTAGTCGTCACCGCCGATCACGCCCTCGATGTTGAAGCGCCGGTACTGCGCGCTCTGCATGGCGTGGCCTTCGTAGACCACGCAGGACGCCTGCGTCGCTTCACCGGCGGTGTGGCTGACGTCGAAGCACTCGATGCGCAGCGCCGCCGGGTCGGCGACGTCGAGGTCCAGCGCCTCGACCAGCGCCCGTGTGCGCGCCTGCGCCGAGCCCTCTTCGGCCAGCAGCCGCGCCAGCGAAAGCTCGGCGCCCTTGGCCGCCATCTCGAGCCAGATGCGCCGCTGTTCGCGCGGCTGGTGCTGGGCACGCACACGCACGCCGCTGGTTTCGCTCAGCGCGTCGAGCAGCGCGCTGTCCACCGGGTGGCTGGTGACGAGTTGCGGCGGCACGGGCTGTCCGATGTAGTGCTGGGCGATGAAGGCTTCCAGCACCGCGGCCTCGGGCGAGTTTTGCATCGCGCGCGCGTTCTCGGGGCCTGCCAGCTCGTCCTCGAAGCGGGCATCGGCTTCATCGGCGCTGAGCGCCGCACCTTCGTCGACATGGGTCGGAAAGTAGGCGCGGTCGCCGAGATGGCGGCTGCCGCGCACCATCGCCAGGTTGACGCAGGCGCGGCCGCCGGCCACCTTGACGGCCAGGATGTCGACGTCCTTTTCCGAGGCCGACAGGCTGCTGGCGTCCATGCTCTGCTGGTGCAGCACCTTCGAAAGCGAACCGATGCGGTCGCGCAGCGCGGCGGCCTGCTCGAACTCCAGCGCTTCGGCGTAGACCATCATCTTGGACTGCAGGTCGTCGATGACCTCCTGCGTGTCGCCGAGCAGGAAACGCTCGGCGTCGCGCACGTCGCGCGCGTAGTCCGCGTTCGCGATCAGACCCACGCAGGGCCCCGAGCAGCGCTGGATCTGGTACAGCAGGCAGGGCCGCGAGCGGTGGTTGTAGACCGTGTCCTCGCAGGTGCGCAGGCGGAACACCTTCTGCATCAGCTGGATGGTCTGCTTCACCGCCCAGGCGTTCGGGTAGGGACCGAAGTAGCGGTGCTTCTTGTCCACCGCGCCGCGAAAGTACGACATCCTCGGGAAGGGGTGCGAGACGAGCTTGAGGTAGGGGTAGCTCTTGTCGTCGCGGAAGAGGATGTTGAACTTGGGGTCCAACGTCTTGATGAGGTTGTTCTCGAGCAGCAGCGCCTCGGCCTCGCTGCGCACCACGGTGGTTTCCAGCCGCGCGATGCGGCTCACCATGTGGCCGATGCGCGTGCCGTCGTGGTCTTTCTGCAGGTAGCTGCTGACGCGCTTTTTCAGGTTGCGCGCCTTGCCGACGTAGAGCAGCCCGCCCTGCGCGTCGAACCAGCGGTAGACGCCCGGCAGGGCCGGCAACGCGGCCACCTCGGCCAGCAACCGTTCACGCGCAGGCGTGCCGGCGGTGGCGGTGGGGCGGTCGGCGGGTGCGTTCATCGGCCGCGATTCTCTCCGCTTCGATAATCACGCGATGCCGGCCTTGTTGTGGGATGTGTATTGCCGCGTCGTCGACAACCTCGGCGACGCCGGTGTCTGCTGGCGCCTGGCGACCGGCCTGGCGGCGCGCGGCCAGCGGGTCCGCCTGGTCATCGACGACACGGCGCCGCTGGCCATCATGGCCGCCGGTGGTGCAACCGGCGTCGAGGTGCTGGCCTGGCCGGGCCCGGCTGCGGCCGGGGACGTCGTCATCGAGGCCTTCGGCTGCGACCCCCCCGCAGCGACGGTCGAGGCCATGGCCGGGCGCGCGCTGCCGCCGGTGTGGATCAACCTCGAATACCTCAGCGCCGAGCCCTATGTCGAACGTTCGCACGGGCTGCCTTCGCCGCAACTGCAAGGGCCGGGGCGCGGCCTGACGAAGTGGTTCTACTACCCCGGCTTCACGCCACGCACCGGCGGCCTGCTGCGTGAGCCGGAACTGCTGGCCGAGCGCGCGGCCTTCGACCGCCGCGCCTGGTGGCAGGCGCAGGGCATCGCCGTGCAGCCGGGCGAACGGGTGGTCACGCTCTTCTGCTACGACAACCCCGCCCTGCCCGCGCTGCTGCACGAGCTGGCGCGCCAGCCCACGCTGCTGCTGCTGACTCCGGGGCCGGCGCAGCAGCAGGTGACGGCAGCCCCCGAAGGGCTGCGTCTGCACCGTCTGCCCTGGCTGAGCCAGACCGGCTTCGACCACCTGCTGTGGTCGGCCGACGTGAACTTCGTGCGCGGTGAAGACTCGCTGGTTCGCGCCCTCTGGGCCGGCGCGCCCTTCGTCTGGCAGGCCTACCCGCAGCACGACGGCGTGCACGCGGCCAAGCTCGACGCGCTGCTGCAGGCCTGGCAGCCGCCGCCCGCGGTGGCGGCGCTGTGGCAGGCGTGGAACGGCCGGCAGGCAGGTTGGCCCGGCCTGCCCGCACCGTGGGGCGCAGAGACACAGGCCTGGCGCGAAACGCTGTTGCGCCAACCCGACCTCGTCACGCAACTGCTCGGCTTCGTGGCCACCCACTCAGGCAAACCCTGACGCCTGCTAGAATCGCGGGCTTTGCGTCAAGCAAGCAGGCCCACGCAGCCATACCCGCATCAACGTCGAATGCCGGGATGCAGTCGGCCCCCAAACCACGGAAACCGCTATGAAGATCGCTCAAGAAATCCGGGCCGGCAACGTCATCATGCAGGGCAAGGACCCGATGGTCGTGCTGCGCACCGAATACAGCCGCGGGGGCCGCAACGCCGCCACCGTGCGCATGAAGATGAAGAACCTGCTCAACGGTTCGGGTGCCGAACTGGTGTTCAAGGCCGACGACAAGATGGACCAGATCGTGCTGGACAAGAAGGAGTGCACCTACACCTACTTCGCCGACCCGATGTACGTGTTCATGGACGCCGAGTACAACCAGTTCGAGGTCGAGGCCGAGAACATGGGCGACGCCATCAACTACCTGCAGGACAACATGTCCGTCGAAGTGGTGTTCTACGACGGCAAGGCGATCTCGGTCGAACTGCCGACCACCGTGGTGCGCGAGATCGAGACCGACCCCGCCGTCAAGGGCGACACCTCGGGCAAGGTGCTCAAGCCGGCCAAGCTGGTGGGCACGGGCTTCGTCATCAGCGTGCCGATCTTCGTCGAGAACGGCGACAACATCGAAATCGACACGCGCACGCACGAGTACAAGAAGCGCGTCTGAGCGCGGCGCTGCGGCGCGCACGAACGGGCACCCTGCGGGGTGCCATTTTTTTTGTGCCGGCGCGGCATCCGCCATCATCACGCCATGGCCTTCGACTTCGCCGCCGCCGTCGGCGCACCCTTTCGCATGCAGCCCGGCCTGCGCCGGCTCGCCGCGGGCACGCCGCAGCTCACGCCGCTGGCCGGGGGCTCGCGCCATCAGCGCGAGAAGCTGGCCGTGCTGTCGGCCTTCTGGCCGCAGGCGCTGTGCGCCGTGCCGGGTTTCGATGCGGTGCCGGCGCTGGGCGCGCTGTACACCCATGCGGCGCTGGAGCATCCCGACAGCTGGGCCTGGGACGGGCAGCTGGCGGTGGCGCGTCGGCTGGGTACGGCGGTGAGCGACGCCGGTGAAGTGCTGCAGCTGCAGGCCGGCAGCTTCGGCCTCGGCGATGAAGTGGCGCGCTGCCTGCTGGGGCTGCCACCCGAATGGCGCCAGGTCGGCCTCGCCAGCCTGGCCTTTGCCGAGGACTTCGCCATCGTCGATGGCCGCACGGGCACCATTCCCTGGCTGGCCGTGGCCCTGCCCAGCCACTGGGCGCCCGAAGAGAAGCTGGGCCGCCACTTCACCGAAGTGCACGCGCCGGTGGCCGACAACACGCTGTTGCTGAAGGCCACCGCCGGGCTGCTGCGCCTGGCCACCGGCGCCGACCGCTGGGAACGCTTCGTCTGGAACGTCAGCGACCATCCGCGCCTGCACGCCCACCCGGCGCGTGTCGACCCGCAGCGCTGGCAGCACACCACCCCTGCCGGCGCCTGGTGGCGCACCGAGCACCAGACCTTCATCCCGCTGCCCGAACAGGCGCAGGCGGTGTTCACGATCCACGTCGAGGTGCAGCCACTTGCCGAGGCGCTGGCGGTGCCGCAGCGTGCGGCGGCGCTGCACGATGCGATCGCCAGCATGAGCCCGGCCGTGCTGGCCTACCGCAACCTGGCCGGCGTGCGTGAATCGCTGCTGGCGTCGCTGGCGCAGCGCGCCGCACAGGACGACCCGCCGCGGTGAAAACGCAGCCCATCGAGCCGGCCTTGATCGACTGGGGCGCCGACGCCGACGCCGCGCCGATCTCGCCGCTGCGCGACGACATCGACCACCCGCAGGCCGGCGCGCTGGCGCAGGCGCGCCATGTCTACCTGCAGGGCAACGGCCTGCCGCAGCGCTGGGCCGGGCACGCGACCTTCACGGTGCTCGAGACCGGCTTTGGCCACGGCCACAACTTCCTTGCGACCTGGGACGCCTGGCGGCGCGACCCGGCACGCTGCGAGCGGCTGCTATTTGTCTCGATCGAACGCCACCCGCTGCGCACCGCCGACCTGCAACGCGCCCACGCCGCGTCCAAGCTGCCCGACCTGGCGCACACGCTGCTGCAGGCCTGGCCGCCGCTGACGCCCAACCTGCACTTGCTGGCATTCGAAGGGGGCCGTGTGCAGCTGTTACTGGCGCTGGGCGACATCGCGGCGCTGCTGCCCACGCTGCGGCTGCAGGCCGACGCCGTCTACCTCGACGGCTTCGCGTCGGCGGGCAACCCCGCGATGTGGCAACCGCGCGTGATGAAAGATCGGAAGAGCACACGTCTGAACTCCA
>CAMTUD010000078.1:0-4016 GCA_947084805.1 uncultured beta proteobacterium
AATTCGAGAAGGAGCACGGCACGAAGATCGGCTTCATGTCGTTCTTCGTCAAGGCCGCGGTGCATGCGCTCAAGCGCTATCCGGTGCTCAACGCCTCGGTCGACGGCAACGACATCGTCTACCACGGCTACTTCGACATCGGCATCGCCGTCGTCTCGCCGCGCGGCCTGGTGGTGCCGATCCTGCGCAATGCCGACCAGATGAGCTTTGCCGACATCGAGAAGAAGATCGCCGAGTTCGGCCAGAAGGCCAAGGACGGCAAGCTCGGCATCGACGAGCTGACCGGCGGCACCTTCAGCATCAGCAACGGCGGCACCTTCGGCTCGATGCTGTCGACGCCCATCATCAACCCGCCGCAGAGCGCGATCCTGGGTGTGCACGCCACCAAGGACCGCGCGGTGGTCGAGAACGGGCAGGTCGTGGTGCGGCCGATGAACTACCTGGCGATGAGCTACGACCACCGCATCATCGACGGCCGCGAGGCCGTGCTCGGCCTGGTGACGATGAAGGACGCGCTGGAAGACCCGGCCCGCCTGCTGTTCGACATCTGACACACCGGCCCGGCGCCGCCTGGAGGCCCACATGGGATTTGTCGACGACCTGGCCCGCCTGGACGAACTGCGCTCGCGCGGCGCGCTCAGCGACGACGAATTCCAGCGCGCCAAGGCGCGGCTGCTCGACGGCAGCAGCGCCGCCGACCCGATCCCGGCGATGGACGCCATCAACCGGCTGCGTCGCAGCCGCAGCGACCGCTGGATAGGCGGTGTCTGCGGCGGCGTGGCCCGGCTCAGCGGCGTCGAGGCGTGGATCTGGCGCCTGATCCTGGTCGGGCTGGCGCTGTTCGGCGGCGCCGGCATCCTGCTCTACATCCTGCTGTGGATCTTCGTCCCCAACGACGATTGACGCGGCTTCACTGAACCCACCATGTCCAAGAACTTCGACCTCATCGTCATCGGTGCCGGCCCCGGCGGCTACATCGGCGCAATCCGCGCGGCGCAACTCGGCTTCAACGTCGCCTGCATCGACGAGTGGAAAAACGCCAAGGGCGGCCCGGCCCCGGGTGGCACCTGCACCAACGTCGGCTGCATCCCGAGCAAGGCACTGCTGCAGAGCTCCGAGCACTTCGAGCACGCCGGCCACGCCTTCGCCGACCACGGCATCGGGCTGAAGGACCTGAGCATCGACGTGAAGAAGATGCTGGCGCGCAAGGACACCGTCGTGAAGCAGAACAACGACGGCATCCTCTACCTCTTCAAGAAGAACAAGGTGAGCTTCTTCCACGGTCGTGGCGCGTTCTCGAAGGCGGTGGAAGGCGGCTACGAGATCACCGTCGGCGAAGAAACGCTGACTGCCAAGCAGGTGCTGGTGGCCACCGGCTCCAGCGCGCGCGCGCTGCCGGGCACACCCTTCGACGAGGTGAACGTGCTCAGCAACGACGGCGCGCTGCGCATCGGCGACGTGCCGAAGAAGCTGGGCCTCATCGGCAGTGGCGTCATCGGCCTGGAAATGGGCTCGGTGTGGCGCCGCCTGGGTGCGGAAGTCACCGTGCTCGAGGCCCTGCCCACCTTCCTGGGCGCGGTGGACGAACAGATCGCCAAGGAGGCGCACAAGGCCTTCGTCAAGCAGGGCCTGAAGATCGAGCTCGGCGTGAAGGTCGGCGACATCAAGGCCGGCAAGAAGGGCGTGTCTGTCGACTACACCAATGCCAAGGGCGAGGCGCAGAAGCTCGAGGTCGACAAGCTCATCGTCAGCATCGGGCGCGTGCCCAACACCACCGGACTGAACGCCGACGCGGTCGGCCTGAAGCTCGACGAGCGCGGCGCCATCGTCGTCGACGACGACTGCCGCACCAACCTGCCCGGCGTGTGGGCGGTGGGCGACGTCGTGCGCGGCCCCATGCTCGCGCACAAGGCCGAGGAAGAGGGCGTGGCGGTGGCCGAACGCATGGCGGGCCAGCACGGCCACGTCAACTTCAACACCGTGCCCTGGGTCATCTACACCAGCCCCGAGATTGCCTGGGTCGGCCAGACCGAGCAGCAGCTGAAGGCCGCGGGCCGCGCCTACAAGGCCGGCACCTTTCCCTTCCTGGCGAACGGCCGCGCGCGTGCTTTGGGCGACACCACCGGCATGGTCAAGTTCCTGGCCGACGCGGTGACGGACGAGATCCTGGGTGTGCACATCGTCGGGCCGATGGCCAGCGAACTGATCAGCGAGGCCGTGGTGGCGATGGAGTTCAAGGCCAGCGCGGAAGACATCGCGCGCATCTGCCACGCGCACCCTTCCTTGAGCGAAGCCACCAAGGAAGCCGCACTGGCGGTGGACAAGCGCACCTTGAACTTCTGAGGCCGTGGGTGTTCGCGCCCTTTACGAAGCCACGCTCGTCGAGCGCGGCTTCAAGAGCGACGCGGCGCAACTGCGGGCGGTCGATGCGCTGGAGCGCTGCGAAGGTGAGTGGGCCGACTACAAGGCACGCCGCAGCAACGCGCTGACCAAGCTGATCGCCCGCCCGCCCATCCCGCGTGGCGTCTACATGTACGGCGGTGTCGGCCGCGGCAAGAGCTTCCTGATGGACTGCTTCTTCCAGGCCGTGCCGCTGACGCGCAAGACCCGGCTGCACTTCCACGAGTTCATGCGTGAGGTGCACCGCGAACTGCAGGACCTCAAGGGCACCGTCAACCCGCTGGACGAACTCGGCCGGCGCATCGCACGGCGCTTCCGGCTCATCTGCTTCGACGAGTTCCACGTCGCCGACGTCACCGACGCGATGATCCTGCATCGCCTGCTGGCGGCCATGTTCGCCAACCGTGTGAGCATCGTGACGACCTCGAACTTCCATCCCGATGGCCTCTATCCGAACGGGCTGCACCGCGACCGCATCCTGCCGGCCATCGAACTGCTGAAGAGCAAGCTGGAGGTCGTCAACGTCGACGCCGGCACCGACTACCGGCAGCAGACGCTGGCGCAGATGCACATGCTGCACTGTCCGCTGGGGCCCGAGGCCGAGGCCGCGATGGCGCGTGCCTTCGAGCAGCTGACCGAGGCGCGCGACGAGTCGCCGCTGCTGCACATCGAGCACCGTGAACTGCGTGCGCTGCGGCGTGCCGGCGGCGTGGTGTGGTTCGATTTCAAGGCCCTGTGCGGCGGGCCGCGCTCGCAGAACGACTACCTCGAGCTCGCCTCCCGCTTCCACACCGTGCTGCTGAGCAACGTGCCGGAGATGCCGCCCCGCCTGGCCAGCGAGGCGCGGCGCTTCACCTGGCTGGTGGACGTGCTCTACGACCGGCGCGTCAAGCTCGTGATGAGCTGCGCCGTGGCGCCCGAGCGGCTCTACACCGAAGGGCCGCTGGCGCACGAGTTCCCGCGTACGGTGTCGCGCCTGCACGAGATGCAGTCGGCCGAGTTCCTGGCGCTGGCGCGGCGCGACGTCGACACGTCGCTGACCTGAGCGCGGCCCATGGTGCAGGCGCGGTTGCAGGGACGAGCGAAGGCGGTGGCCGGCCTGCGTGTGCCGGGCTGCTTGATGGCTTGTTTGCTGGCGGGCTGGCTGGCAGTCGGCGGGCCGGCGCGAGCGGCGGGGCCGGCCGATGCCGAGGCCGCGCGGGTGGCGCGTGAACGCGCCGCCATCGTGGCCGAGCGCGATCAGGTCGAAGCGCGGTTTGCGGCCGAACTCGCCGCGTGCAGCGAGCGTTTTGCCGTCACGGCCTGCCAGGACGACGTGCGCGCACGCCGGCGCGGGGCGCTCGAGGGTCCACGCGCCCGCGCGCTGGCACTCGACGACGCCGAGCGCCGCAGCCGCTCGGCAGCGCGGCAAGAGGCGGTGGCGCAGAAGCAGCGGCGCGCCGCGGAGCGGCCCCCGCCCGCGGTGGCTGCGGCATCTGCACCCGCAGCGGCCGTGCAACCGATGCCATCACCCGCACCGCAGCGGCCCGCAGCCACTTTGGCCTCACCGGCAGCGGCGTCGGCGGCGGCCGAGGCAGCCGCCGCCCAGCGCGCTGCGGCGGCGCGACAGCGCCAGG
>CAMTUD010000079.1:0-28993 GCA_947084805.1 uncultured beta proteobacterium
CCCGCGGCGCCGCGCAGCGACGCCGAGCTGCGTGTGCAGTTCGCGCTGCGCCTGGTGGCGGCGCACCCGGACGGCAGCTACACGACGCGTGTGCCCGAACGCCTGCTGGCGATCCCGGTGCTCGAGATCGAGCTCAACGGCGACGGCAGCGTGCGCGACATCAAGGTGCTGCGGCGGCCCAGCACCGGCACCGAAGCCACGGCGCTGGCCATCGCCGCCGTACGCCGCGCGGCGCCCTATGGCAACGTGTCGCGGCTGCCGCGGCCCTGGAAGGTGGTCGAGACCTTTCTCTTCGACGACGACCTGCGCTTCAAGCCCCGCACGCTCGACCTCGACTGAAGCTTTGCGCACGAGGCGAGCCGCTGCCGCGCGGCTTGGGCACAATCGTCCGATGTTCCTGACCATCCCCACGCTGCTGACCTGGGCGCGCATCGCGGCCATTCCGCTGATCATCGGCGTGTACTACCTGGGCTGGGACATGGCGACCAAGAACCTGGTCGCCACCAGCCTCTTCGTGCTGTTCTCGGCCACCGACTGGCTCGACGGCTGGCTGGCGCGCCGGCTCAACCAGACCTCGGCCTTCGGTGCTTTCCTCGACCCCGTGGCCGACAAGCTGCTCATCTGCGCCAGCCTGCTGGTGCTGCTGGGGCAGGGGCGCGTCGACCCGCTGATCGCGCTCATCATCATCGGGCGTGAAATCGCCATTTCCGCCCTGCGTGAGTGGATGGCCCACATCGGTGCCTCACGCAGCGTGGCCGTGCACATGCTGGGCAAGCTCAAGACCGTGGCGCAGATGGTCGCGATCCCCTTCCTGCTCTACGACGGCCGGCTGCTCGGCGTCATCGACACGCGGCTGTGGGGCACCTGGCTGCTTGTCGTGGCGGCCGTGCTGACCGTCTGGTCGATGGTCTACTACCTGCGCAAGGCGATCCCGGAGATTCGGGCCAAGGCCCGATGAACACCGGCGGGGCCACGCCGGCGGCGCTGCAGCGCGGCGTGCCGTTGCTGTTCGTGCTGATCTGGAGCACCGGCTTCGTCGTCGCGCGCTACGGCATGCCGCATGCCGGGCCGATGGCCTTCCTGGCGCTGCGCTACCTGCTGTCGGTGCTGGCCTTCGGGCTGTGGATCGCCGTCGTGCGTGCACCCTGGCCGCGCGGGCGAACGCAGTGGGGGCACCTGGCGGTCACCGGCCTGCTGATGCACGGCGGCTACCTCGGTGGTGTGTGGGTGGCAGTCAAAGGCGGGCTGGGCGCGGGCATGGCGGCGTTGATCGTCGGCCTGCAGCCGGTGCTGACGGCGCTGTGGCTCAGCGCCATGGTCGGCGGTGCGCAGCGTGTGCGGCCGTTGCAATGGCTGGGGCTGGCGCTGGGCCTGGCAGGGCTGGGACTGGTCGTGGGCCACAAGCTGAACCTGGGGCAGGCCGCGCTGGCCAACATCGCGCCGGCCGTGCTGGCGCTGGCCAGCATCACCATCGGCACCCTGTACCAGAAGCGCTGGGTGGCACCCTGCGATGTGCGCACGGCCAACACCGTGCAGCTGACGGCGGCGCTGCTGGCCACGGCACCCCTGGCGCTGCTGGAGCCCCATGCGATCGACTGGCATCCGGAGATGCTGGCGGCGCTGGCCTGGTCGGTGCTGGTGCTGACACTCGGCGGCAGTTCACTGCTCTACATGCTGATACAACGCGGCGCGGCCACCGCGGTCACCAGCCTCATGTACCTGGTGCCACCGTGCACCGCGGTGCTGGCCTGGTGGCTGTTCGACGAGGCGCTCACGGCGCCGGGCCTGTTCGGCCTGGCCTGCACCGCCGTCGGCGTGGCGCTGGTGGTGCGCGACGTGCCGCCTGCACCGCGCGGCCCGCTGGCCTGAGAGCCGCGCGTGAGGCGCGCGAGAGCCGCGTCAGAGTCGCCTGAGAGCTTCACGCACGGGGGCCTTGGCCTGTGTCAATTTCACGTGCCTTCGTCTGTCACCGTACCCGCGTCCACGGGGGACTTGGCTCTAGAATCCCGCCTCCGCTTGACACTGCCGATTGCAGCGGGATGTAATGCCCCGGCACCCCTCGCAGCCTGTCTGAGGGTGCTCGGCAGGGCGGCCATGAAGTACCAAATTCGACGACACCACCTGAGGGGAACCGCGAAGTGAACAAGAGTGAACTGATCGAGCACATCGCCAAGCAGGCTGACATTTCCAAGGCAGCCGCATCGCGTTCGCTCGAGGCGCTCATCGGCGCCGTCAAGACGACCCTGAAGAAGGGCGGCAGCGTCACCGTCACCGGTTTCGGCACCTTCACCGCCCCTAAGCGCGCTGCGCGCATGGGGCGTAACCCGCGCACCGGCGCGGCGATCAAGATCAAGGCCGCCAAGGTGCCCAAGTTCCGCCCCGGCAAGGGCTTGCGCGACGCCCTCTGAGGCCCCGCGCCACCGGGTGCTTAGCTCAGCCGGTAGAGCGGCGCCCTTACAAGGCGTAGGTCGGCGGTTCGAACCCGTCAGCACCCACCACCTCGGTTAGAATGCCGGGCGCTTGCGGCAGTGGTCGGCTCCCCATGCGGGCCCGGGCGCCTGGCAGCGTCCAGCGACCTTGCCGCAGGCCGGCGCTGCACCGCCCAGCCCGTCCTGCCTGGCACCTGGCCAGCTTCCTTCGCGCAGACTGCTGCGCGAGCTTCCCCCGAGGTCCTGTCCGATGTTCGAGTTCATCCGCACCCACACCCGGCTGGCGCTGGGTTTCATGCTTCTGCTCATCATCCCGTCGTTCGTGTTCTTCGGCGTGCAGGGCTATTCGCAGTTCAACGACGCCAGCAACGACACGGTGGCCAAGGTCGACGGCCAGGGCATCACCCGTGCGGAATGGGACAGCAGCCATCAGCGCTACCTGGAGCAACTGCGTCGCCAGGCACCCGACCTCGCGAGCGCGCCGCCGGACACCCCCGAGCTGCGCCGCGCCACCCTCGAAGGCCTGGTGCGTGAACGTGTGCTGATGGCCACGGCCAACAAGCAGCACCTGTTCCCGACCAACGAACGCATGGCACGGCTGTTCGACAGTGACCCGCAGTACGCCGGCCTGCGCGGGCCCGACGGCCGCATCAGCCGCGAGCTGCTGGTGGCCCAGGGCCTGACACCCGAACTCTTCGACCAGCGGTTGCGCCAGGAGCTCGGCCTCAAGCAGGTGCTCGCCGGCATCCTGCAAACGGCGCCGGCCTCGGCCACGCCGGCCACGGCGGCGCTCGACGCCTTCCTCGAGCGCCGTGCGGTGCAGTTGCAGCGCTTCGACCCGGCGGCCTACCGCGAGCGCATCAAACCCAGCGACGCCGAAGTCGAGGCCTACTACAAGGCCAACGAGGCGCAGTTCCGTGCCCCCGAGCAGGCCACCATCGACTACGTGACGCTGGACCTGGCAACCGTCGGCAAGGGCATCACGCTGAGCGAGGACGAACTGCGCAAGGCCTACACCGACGGCATCGCGCGGTACTCGGTGCCCGAAGAACGCCGCGCCAGCCACATCCTGGTGAAGGCCGAGTCGGGCGCGTCGGCTGCCGAGCGCCAGAAGGCCCGCGCCAAGGCCGAGGCACTGCTGGCCGAGGTGCGCAAGACGCCCGCGGCCTTCGCCGAACTGGCACGCAAGAACTCCGACGACGCTGGTTCGGCCGCGCAGGGCGGCGACCTCGACTTCTTCGGCCGCGGCCAGATGGTCAAGCCCTTCGAGGAGAGTGCGTTTGCGCTCAAGACGGGCGAGACCAGCGGCATCGTCGAAAGCGACTTCGGCTTCCACATCATCACCTTGACCGCCGTGCGCGGCGGCCAGACACGCCCCTTCGAGGCGGTGCGCGCGGAGGTCGAGGCCGAAGCCCGCAAGGCCGCGGCGCAGAAACGCTGGGCCGAGGCGGCCGAGATCTTCACCAACACCGTCTACGAACAAAGCGACAGCCTGCAGCCGGTGATCGACAAGCTCAAGCTCGAGAAGAAGACCGCGACCGTACAGCGCACGGCGGCCCCCGGCGCGACCGGCCCGCTGGCCTCGGCCAAGCTGCTGACGGCGGTGTTCGCGAACGACGCGGTGAAGGACAAGCGCAACACCGACGCGGTTGAAGTCGGCGCCAACCAGCTGGTGGCCGCGCGTGTCGTGCAGCATGCGCCCGCGCGCAGCCTGCCGCTGGACGAGGTGAAGGACAAGGTGCGCGCGCGCGTCATCGAAACGCAAAGCGCCGCGCTGGCGCGCCAGGAGGGCCAGGCGCGTGTGGCGGCCCTGCAGGCCAACGCCGGTGGTGAGCCGCTGCCGGTGGTGATCACCGTCTCGCGCACGCAGGCCCAGGGCCTGCCGCGGCCGCTGCTCGACGCGGCCTTGCGCGCCGACGCCACCAAGCTGCCCGCGGTCACCGGTGTCGACCTTGGCGCCGACGGCTACATCGTGATGCGCGTGATGCAGGTGCTGCCGCGTGAAAAGCCGCCCGGTGGTGAAGAGCCGCTGCGGGCCCAGTACGCACAGGCCTGGGCCGCCGCCGAGGCCGATGCCTACGTCGACGCGCTCAAGAAGCGCCTCAAGGCCAGCATCACGCCAGCGGCCGATGTCCGCGCCACGAGCACCACGGCCGAGCGCTGATGACACGGCCGCTATAATTCGCTTTCTCTGCGGTGGCTGTAGCTCAGTTGGTAGAGTCCCAGATTGTGATTCTGGTCGTCGTGGGTTCGAGTCCCATCAGCCACCCCACCTCCCAGAGCCCAGTGTTGATGCGGGTTTCCGGGCGATCCAGGTGCACAGCGCAGGTGCACGATTCGAGGGCCCTTGAGGCCCTCTTTTCATGTGAGCGCGCGGGAGCGCAGCAGCCTCTACGCACGCCTCGTCCTAGGCCTTGGCGGGCCCGCTGCTGACAACGTGGCGACGTTGCGGGCCCGACAGCGCCATGCAGCGAAGGCCATGCAGAATCCGAACACATTGCGCCATCGGATCGTGTCCCTCGACACGCTGACGGACCGGACCGAATAGAACGCATTCATCTCATGGATCAACGGCTTAGCCCTTGGCGCCTGAGCGTGGCGCCGATGATGGACTGGACCGACCGCCATTGCCGCGTCTTCCATCGCCTGCTCACGCGCCACACGCGCCTGTACACCGAGATGGTGACCACGGGCGCACTGCTGCATGGCGACGTGCCACGCCACCTCGACTTCAACGACGAAGAACACCCGGTGGCCCTGCAGCTGGGTGGCAGTGAACCCGACGACCTGGCGCGCTGCGCGAAGCTGGCCGAGACGTGGGGCTACGACGAGGTGAACCTCAATTGCGGCTGCCCCAGCGAACGGGTGCAGCGCGGGGCCTTCGGCGCCTGCCTGATGGCCGAGCCCGAACTGGTGGCCGACGGCGTGAAGGCCATGCGCGACGCCTGCAGCCTGCCGGTGACGGTGAAACACCGCATCGGCATCGACCGTGGCGAGAGCTACGGCTTCGTGCGCGACTTCGTCGGCACGCTGCACCAGCGCGGCGGTTGCGACGTGTTCATCGTGCACGCCCGCAACGCCTGGCTGCAGGGCCTGAGCCCGAAGGAGAACCGCGAAGTACCGCCGCTGCGCCACGAACAGGTGTACCGCCTGAAGGCCGACTTCCCCGCGCTCACTATCGTCATCAACGGCGGCGTCACCACCGACGCGCAGATCGAGCAGCACCTGCAGCATGTCGACGGCGTGATGGTCGGCCGCCACGCCTACCACGAGCCCTGGGCGCTGGCCGCCTGGGACGAACGCTTCTTCGGCGCCACGGCCCCGTTGCAAGACCGCGCCGCAGCCGAAGGCGCCATGGTGCGCTACATGCAGCGGCTGGTGGCGCAGGGCACGCCCTGGGCCTACGCCGCACGCCACATGCTCGGGCTGCACAACGGCCTGCCGGGCGCCAGGCGCTGGCGCCAGGTCTGGTCGGACCACAAGCTCAAGGCGCTGGCGCCAGCCGAGGTGTCGGCCATGGCGCGACAGGGCTTGCGGTCGGCCGCGGCGGCCGACGGTATCGCCGCCGCGGCGATCTGAAGCACTGCGCCGGGGAGCACCACCATCGCCCAGTCGACACCCAAGACCGTGCCCACCGGCGTGCCCGTGGCGCACTTTCTGGCCAGCGTGGCGGAACCCGCGCGCCGGGCCGACTGCGAGACCCTGCTGCGGCTGATGGAGGCCGCCACCGGCGAACGCGGGCAGATGTGGGGCACGGCCATCGTCGGCTGCGCGACCTACCGCTACGCCTACGCTAGCGGCCAAAGCGGCGACTGGCCGGTGGTGGCGTTTTCGCCGCGCAAGAACGACCTCACCGTCTACCTGATGCCCGGTTTCGAGCGCCATGCCGAACTGCTGCAGCGCCTGGGCCGGCACAAGACCGGCAAGGTCTGCCTCTACCTGAAACGCCTGGCCGACGTTGATCTCGACGTGTTGCGCCAACTCATCGAAGCGTCGGTGGCCGCGATGGCGCCACAACGTATGTTGCCCTCCACGAAGGAAGTCAAGAAGTGACGACGCCCCTGTTGGCCATCATCGGAGGCAGCGGCCTCTACGACCTGCCCGGCCTGACCGACACGCGCTGGGAAACCGTGAACACGCCCTGGGGCGCGCCTTCGGACCAGATCTTCCGCGGCCGCCTGCTGCAAGGCGGCATCAGCGCCGAACTGGCCTTCCTGCCGCGCCACGGCCGCGGCCACCGCATTCCGCCTTCCGAGGTGAACTACCGCGCCAACATCGCCGCGCTGAAGAGCCTGGGCGCCACCGACGTGCTGTCGCTTTCCGCCGTGGGCGGCTTGCGCGCCGACCTGCCGCCGGGCAGCTTTGTCATCGTCGACCAGTTCATCGACCGCACGACGCAACGCGCCGGCAGCTTTTTCGGCACCGGCCTGGTGGCGCATGTGTCGATGGCGCACCCGGTGTGTTCACGGCTTGGCACGCACGTGGCGGCGGCGCTGCAGGGGCAGGGCGTGCCACACGTGCGCGGCGGCTGCTACCTGTGCATCGAAGGGCCGCAGTTCAGCACGCTGGCCGAATCGCAGCTCTACCGCAGCTGGAACTGCAGTGTCATCGGCATGACCAACATGCCCGAGGCCAGGCTGGCCCGCGAGGCCGAACTCTGCTACGCCAGCGTCGGCATGGTCACCGACTTCGACTGCTGGCACCCGGCGCACGACGCGGTGACGGTCGACGCCGTGATCCAGGTGCTGCTGCACAACGCGCAGGTCGCGCGCACGCTGGTGGCCGGGCTGGCGGGCACGGTGACGGCCGATGCGCAGGCCGCCGCCTGCGGCTGCCGCCATGCACTGGACCACGCGCTCATCACCGCACCCGAGGCGCGTGACCCGGCCATGATGGACCGGCTGCGTTTCATCGCCGGCCGGGTGCTGCCAGCCCCGGCCCGGGCCTGAGGCGCGGCAGATGAAGGTCAACGGCGTTTCCCTGCGCCCCTTGCGCGCGCTGCCCGACGGGCAGGGCATCGAAGTCATCGACCAGCGTCAGCTGCCCTTCGAGCTGAAGATGCGGCCGCTGGCCTCGGCGCGCGACGTCTTCGTCGCCATCCGCGAGATGTGGGTGCGCGGCGCACCGCTGATCGGCGCCGTGGCGGCTTACGGACTGGCGCTGCAGGCGCGGCGTGATGCGTCGGACGCCGCGCTGCGCAACACCGCGTCCTTCCTCAAGGGTTCGCGGCCCACGGCGGTGAACCTGGCCTGGGCCGTCGACCGCCTGCTGGCGCTGCTGCTGGCGCTGCCCGCCGCGGCACGCGCCGACGCCGCCTGGGCCGAGGCCGAGGCCATCGCCGAGGAAGACGTGCGTGTGAACGAAGCCATCGGCCGCCACGGCCTGCCGTTGCTGCAGGCCGTGGCGGCGCGCAAGGCCGGGCCCGTGAACGTGCTGACGCACTGCAACGCCGGCTGGCTGGCCACCGTCGACTGGGGCACCGCCACCTCGCCCATCTACCAGGCGCACGCCGCGGGCATCGCCGTCCACGTGTGGGTCGACGAAACCCGTCCCCGCAACCAGGGCGCCAGCCTCACGGCCTGGGAACTGGGCCAGGCCGGCGTGCCGCACACGGTGATCGCCGACAACGCCGGTGGCCACCTCATGCAGCACGGCCAGGTCGACCTGTGCCTTGTCGGCTGCGACCGCGTGGCCGCCAACGGCGACGCCTGCAACAAGATCGGCACCTACCTGAAGGCCCTGGCGGCGCACGACAACGGCGTGCCCTTTTTTGTGGCGATGCCGACCTCGACGCTCGACCTGACGCTGGCCGACGGCGTGCACGGCATCCCGATCGAGCAACGCAGCGGCCGCGAACTCACCCACGTCAGCGGCCGCACGGCGGCGGGCGAGTTGGTGGAGGTGCAGCTCACGCCCGACGGCTCGGCGGCGGCCAACCCGGCCTTCGACGTCACGCCGGCGCGGCTGCTCACCGGGCTGATCACCGAACACGGCATCGTGGCGGCCGCAGCCGCTGCGCTGCGCCAATTGATGGAGGGCCGGCGGTGAACGGCGCGATGACCGAGCCGCAGGCGCGCGACGCGGTGGTGGCGGCCGTGCGCCGCCTCGACACGCTGGGCATGAACCACGGCAGCACCGGCAACGCCAGCCACCGCTGGGCGGCGGGCGGCATCGACGGCATGCTGATCACGCCCACCGGCATGGGCGCCGACGAGCTGCAAGCCGGCGACCTGGTGTGGGTGGGCGTGGACGGCCGCGTGGCGGGCGCCTGGCAGCCGTCGTCGGAGTGGCATTTCCACCAGGCTGTCTACCGCGCGCGGCCCGACCTGCAGGCCGTCGTGCACACCCATTCCACATCCGCCACGGCGCTGGCCTGCCTCGACCGCCCGCTGCCCGCCGTGCACTACATGGTGGCCGTGGCCGGCGGCGACGACGTGCCGCTGGTGCCCTACTTCACCTTCGGCAGCGAGCAACTTTCGCTGGCCGTGGGCGCCGCGATGGCCCTGCGCGACGCCTGCCTGCTGGCCCACCACGGTCTGGTGGCTGCGGGCGTGAACATGGGGCGGGCGATGAAGGTGGTGCAGGAAGTCGAGAGCCTGTGCGAGGTCTACCTGAAAGCGCTGGCCGTGGGCGAACCGGTGCTGCTGAGCGCCGAGCAGATGGCCGAGGTGATCACGAAGTTCAAGGCGTACGGCAAGACCGCCCGGCGTTGACGCCGCGTCGCCCTTACGGCCGCTCTGAGAGGCTGCGCAGCAGCTTCAGCGCGTAACGCGGTCGCAGGTCCAGCTGCTCGAGCGTCAGCGCACGCCCGACGAAGGGGCGGAAGGCCTCGCCCGCCAGTTCTTCCTTGCTCAGGTCCTTGAAGCCCATGGCCCATTCGGCGAACTCGCGGCGGAAGATCGGCCCGTGCTCCAGCACGCGCAGTTGCGAGTGGCGCGGGTCCGCCAGGATGCGTTGCATCGTGGCCTCCACCGCGGCCGGCGCGCCTTCCAGCACCTGCATGAACAGGGCGTGGCCGTGCAACAGGAAGCCGGTGATACCGGCAGCGTCGTTGTGGCGGACGGACGACGCGAGAATGTCCCGCAGGGCCCCCGCGTCGAGGTCGGCACGGGCGTGGCTGACGTAGACGGTGTGCACCAGTTCCATGACACCCCTCTCTGCTTCGGGCCTGAGGCGGGCATGACTGCGCTCCCGTCGACACAAATTCTAGCCCTGGCGGCGAGGCGCCGAGCGTTCAGGGCGCCACGGCGCGTTCGGGCCACGTGGCCAGCAGCAGCCCGGCCAGCGCGAGGCCGAACGCGGCCACGTGCGCGGCGCCGAAACTCTCGCCCAGCACGGCGATGCCCACCAGCGCCGCGCTCACCGGCAGCAGCACCGTGAAGACGCCGGCGCGCGACGAAGGCACATGGCGCAGGCCCTGCATCCACAGCCACACCGTGACCATGCTCGCGGCGACGGCGTAGAAGCCCAGCAGCAGCCACAGCCCGGGGCTCACGGCGCCGAAGTCGAAGGACCAGGCCTGCCACACGCCGAAGGGCGTGACCAGCGCCAGCCCCCACAGGTTGATGAGCGCGCTGATGCGCCGCGGCGAGACGTTGCCGGTGAGCCGCTTGCCGATGACCACGTAGCTGGCCTCGCACAGCACGGCGGCCAGCAGCAGCGCGTAGCCCAGCGGTGAAGCGGCGGCGCCGGTGGTGGCGTCGCCCCGCGCCAGCGCCAGCAGCGCGATGCCCGCCGCCGCACAGGCGATGGCCGCCAGCACCCGCGGCCGGATCTGTTCACCCAGAAACAGGCGCGACAACACCGCCACCGCAGCCGGAATGGCCGCCATCGTCACGCCGGCGGCCAGCGCCGAGGTCAGCATCACACCGTAGAGCATGCAGATGCTGAACAGGAAGTTGCCGAGGAAACTTTCCCAGAACAGCAGCCGGCGGTCGTGTGGCGACAGCTTCGCTTCACCGGGCACCCGGCGCACCCAGTGCACCATGACCACTGCGGCGATTCCGAAGCGCAGCCAGGCCAGCAGCAGCACCGGGAAGACGGCCACCAGCAGCTTGCTCAGGCCCACGTAGCTGCCCACCAGCGCCATGCTGGCGGCCAGGCTCAGGTAGGCCCAGGTCGGCGGATGGGCGTGCGGCTGCGGCTGCGACATCTAGAAGGCCGCGGCGTAGCGCGCGAGTTCCCAGGGGCTGACGTGGCGCGCAAACTCGATCCACTCGGCCCGCTTGAGGCGCAGGAACTCGGCAGTGAGTGTTTCGCCCAGCGCGTCGCACACCACCTCGTCACCTTCCAGCGCGTCCAGCGCCTCGTCCAGCGATTGCGGCAGCAGGCCCAGGCCGTGCGCGCGCACCTGGGCCGGCGACCAGGTGAAGAGGTCGGCGGTGATCGCGGGGCCCGGGTCCAGGCCGCGATCGATGCCGTCCAGCCCCGCGGCGATGAGCGTGGCGGTGGCCAGGTAGGGGTTGGCGCTGGCGTCGGGCACGCGCCATTCGAAGCGGCCGGGCAGGGTGCGCACGGCGGCGGTGCGGTTGTTCGGGCCGTGGGCGATGGTCGCCGGCGCCCAGCTGGTGCCGCTGAGCGACTCACCCACCGTCAGGCGTTTGTAGCTGTTGACGGTGGGCGCGGCCAGCGCGCACAGCGCCGGCGCATGGGCCAGCACACCAGCGACGAACTGGCGGCCGAGCCGCGACAGGTCGCTGTCGTCGCCATCGGCCGTGAACAGGCCGCGTTCGCCCTGCCACAGCGAAACGTGAAAGTGCAGCCCGCTGCCCGGCTGGTTGGCAAAGGGCTTGGGCATCATCGAGAACACCATGCCGCGCGCCTCGGCCAGCGCGTGCGCGGCCAGCTTGAACAGCATCAGCCGGTCGGCACTGGCCAGCGCCTCGCCATAAGCGAAGTTCAGCTCGAACTGGCCGTGCGCGTCTTCATGGTCGATCTGCAGCACGTCCAGGCCGCAGGCGGCCAGGGTCTCGTGCAGCGTGTGCAGGAAGTCCAGCTGCCGCGGCAGCGACTTCAGGTCGTAGGAAGGTTTGTCCAGGCGGTCGTGGTCGTCGGCGGGCCGCCAGCTGCCGTCGTCCCCCCGGCGCAGCAGAAAGAACTCGGGCTCGATGCCCGTGCGCAGCTGCCAGCCGCGTTGTGCCAGCCGCGCCAGCGCACGTTTCAGCACCTGGCGCGGACAGGCGTCGAAGGGCAGGCCGTCGACATGGCCGTCGCCGACGATGCGCGCCACGCCAGGCAGCCAGGGCAGCGGCTGCACGGTGGCGGCGTCACCTCGGGCGTAGTACTCCGAGCGCGGCCCGGTGCGTGGCAGCCCGGTGCCCCAGATCGACGGGCCGGCGAAGCCCGCGCCCAGCGTCAGCACGTCGTCCAGGTGGGCGAGTGGCACCAGCTTGCCCTTGGCCACGCCGTGCAGGTCGGTGAACTGCACCAGCAGCGTGTGCACACCCTGGGCGTGCAGCGTGTCGCGCAGCGCCATCATTGCGGCTCGATGCGCAGCCAGGTCGTCTTCAGCTCGGTGTATTTGTCGTAGGCGTGCAGGCTCTTGTCGCGGCCGTTGCCGCTTTGCTTGACGCCGCCGAAGGGCACCGTGATGTCGTCTTCGTCGTACTGGTTCACGTGCACGGTGCCGGCGCGCAGTGCCCGCGCCACGCGGTGGGCACGGTTGAGGTTGTCGGTCCACACGCTGGCCTGCAGGCCGTAGGCGCTGGCGTTGGCCAGCTGCACGCCTTCAGCTTCGTCGCGGAAGCGGATCACCGACAGCACCGGCCCGAAGACTTCTTCCTGCGCGATCTTCATGTCGTTGCCCACGCAGTCGAAGACGGTCGGCTCGACGTAGCAGCCGCCGGTTTCGGCCAGGGCCTGGCGGCCGCCGGTGACGCAGCGTGCACCCTCGTCCATGCCGGCCTGGATGTAGCCCAGCACCGTGGCCATCTGCGTGCCATCGACCAGCGCGCCCATCACCGTGGCGGGGTCCAGCGGGTCGGCCGGCGTGTACTGCGGCGCCTGGGCCGCGACGGCGGCGACGAAGTCGTCGGCGATGCTCTCGTGCACCAGCACGCGTGAAGGTGCATTGCAGCTTTCGCCCTGGTTGAAGAACAGGCTGCCGGCGGCGGTGGCTGCGGCGCGGGCGAGGTCGTTGAAGTCGGGGAAGACGATGAAGGCGCTCTTGCCGCCGAGTTCGTTGTAGACACGCTTGAGGTTGCTGCGGCCCGAATACGCCAGCATGCGGCGGCCGGTGCGCGTGCTGCCGGTGAAGCCCAGGGCATCGACATCCATGTGCAGCGCCAGCGCCTCGCCGGCCTCTTGCCCGTAACCGGGTACGGCGTTGAACACGCCTGGCGGCAGGCCCGCTTCCAGCGCCAGTTCGGCCAGGCGCAGCGCCGTCAGCGGGCTCTTTTCGCTCGGCTTGAGCACCACCGAGTTGCCCGCCGCCAGCGCCGGCCCCAGCTTCCAGGCGGCCATGATCATGGGGTAGTTCCAGGGCACGATGGCGCCGACCACGCCCACCGGTTCGCGCGTGATCAGCGCCAGCGCGTGGCGGCCGGTGGGCGCGATCTCGTCGTAGACCTTGTCGACGGCTTCGGCGTACCAGGCGATGCAGCGCGCCGTGCTGGGCACGTCGACACTCAGCGAGTACTGGATCGGCTTGCCCATGTCCAGCGTCTCGAGCAAGGCCAGCTCGTCGCGCGCGGCGAGGATCTTCTCGGCAAAGGCCTGCAGCACCCGCTTGCGCGCGGCCGGCGGCTGGTGCGCCCAGCGGCCGTCGTCGAAGGCCGCGCGGGCGCTGGCCACCGCGGCGTCGATGTCGGCGGCGGCGCCGCGCGCCACGGCGCCGAGCACGCGGCCGTCGATGGGCGAGACGGTGTCGAAGGTCTCGCCGCTGACGGCCGCGCGACGCTGGCCGTCGATGACGCAGCGGCCGTCGATGCGTGTCTCGTGCGCCAGGGCGTGCCAGTCTTGCGTGCTCATGCGCAGGTCCTCAAGTGACGAGGCGGGCAGGAATGTGTCCTGCCCGCCTGCGGGATGTCCAGCCGGGCGGGCTGCCCGGTCGGAAGTTCAGAAACTGACGACCATCGAGGCGCCGAGCAGGTGGTTGGTCTTGCTGAAGCTGGTGAAGTCGGCGTTGCCGAACACCGGTTGCGTGGCGCCGTCCAGACGGTACTCGAGCTTGAAGGTCGCGTTCTCGTCGACGCGGTAGCTGAGCCCCAGGCTCAGCGCGTAGCGGTTGGTGCCCACCGATTCCCCCTTGGCGTAGCTGCCGTCGGCCAACAGGCCACGGCCGATGCCGTTGATGCCGTCGTCGAAGCTGTAGCCGAGCAGGCCGCCGCCGTTCTTCTTGTTGTCGATGTAGTCGGCACGTACGGTGCCTTCCAGGCGCGGCGTGATCTTGTAGGCCGCCGTGGCCGACAGGCCCCACCACTTCGCGTTGCGCAGTTGGCCGTCGCTGTTGAAGATGGCGGCGCGCGACTGCTGACCGTAGCTGACCTGCCCGAACAGCGACCAGTCACCGCGGATGTAATAGGCGTCGAATTCGATCAGGTGGATCGTCGTGTTCCTGCCTGCGCCGTCGAAGCCCGTCTCGGTTGTCGGGTCGAGCGGGTCGGTGAGGTAGGTGCCCGACGCCGCGGCGTCGTTGTAGGCCTTGCCGTGCAGGCCGCTGAAGCCGAAGCCGTCGTACTCGCCCTTCGCGTAGTCGACGCGGTAGATCAGCACCGGCTCCTTGTTGCCCGGGGTCTCGCGCGCGGTGTTGAAGTTGGCCAGGCCGACACGTGTCCACCACTTGCCGCGTTTCATGTCGAGCACGGCGCCGGTGTAGGCGGTGGGCGCCATGAAGTCGAACAGCAGGTTGTGCGTGATCAACTTGTTGCCGGCAGGCAGCGTGAGCTCGTAGCCCGTCCAGTCGGGGATCTGGCCCAGCCACAGCCTGGTCTGCAGGTCGCCCAGCGGGACCGACACCGAGGCCTCGTGCACGATGGAGCCACTGTTGACCAGCGCGCCGGTGCCGCGCTCGGGCGCCAGCGTCAGTTTCCACAGCGTGCCGCCTTCGGTTTCCTTGGCAAAGTCGATCACCGCCATGCCGAAGTACGAGTTGTCGTAGGTGTAGCGCGCGTCGCCGTTGTTCAGGAAGACGAAGCTGGACGTGTTCTGGCGCTTGTTCCAGATGTAGGTCGGGTCCATCTGGCCGCTGATCTTCAGGCCCTTGAAACCCTGGTCGGCGAAGTTGTCCTGCAGCGACTCGGTCTTCACCGCGATGCGGTTCAGTTCACGCGCCTGCTCGGGCGTCATGCCCCATTGCCCGGCCGCAGGCGCCGCGGGTGCGGCCTGCAGCTTCTGCTCCAGCTGCTGCACCCGGTCGCGCAGCGCACGCAGTTCCTTCAGCAGTTCCTCGTTGCTCTGGGCGGCGGCGGGGAATGCGGCGGCCAGCGCCAGGGCACAGGCGGTCGGGGCGTAGCACTTCATGGGTTCTCCTTCGTTCCTCGGATGTCGTGGGGGCGGTGTGGCGGCCTCAGCCCTGTGTGGCTGCCGCCATCTCGCGCTGGCGTTGGCGTTCGGCGCGCGCAATGAAATAGCTGGCGGCAACAACGCCGATCGAGACGATGACGATGATCAGCGTGGCCACGGCATTGACGCTGGGGTTCAGGCCCAGCCGGGCGCGGGAGAAGATGACCAGCGGCATCGTCGTGCTGCCGGGGCCGGAAAGGAAGGCCGAGATCACCACGTCGTCGAGCGAGAGCGTGAAGGTCAGCAGCCAGGCCGAGACCAGGCTCTGCGCGATCATCGGCAGCGTCACCAGCCAGAACACCTGGTGCGGGCGCGCGCCGAGGTCCATCGCGGCTTCTTCGAGCTGCGGGTTCAGGTCCATCAGACGCGACTGCACCACCACGGTGGCGTAGGCCATGCCCAGCAGCAGGTGGCCGAACCAGATCGTCATCATGCCGCGCTCGGGGAAGCCCAGGGCGCGCTGCACGCTCACCAGCATCAGCAGCAGCGACAGGCCGACGACCACCTCGGGCATCACCAGCGGCGCGTTGACCATGCCGCTGAACAGCGTGCGCCCGGTGAAGCGCTTGTACTTGACCAGCGCAAACGCGGCCAGCGTGCCCAGCACCACCGAGCCGCAGGCGGTGAGGAAGGCGATCTTCAGGCTGAGCCACAGGCCGGCCAGCATCTCGGTGTCGCTGGCCAGTGCCGTGTACCACTTGAGCGTGAAGCCGCGCCAGACGTTGGGAATCGGCGAGTCGTTGAACGAGTAGATCACCAGCGCCACGATGGGCACGTAGAGGAACAGGTAGCCCAGGCCGAGCCAGCCGTGGCCGAACCAGCGGTAGAGGGTGGCGGACTTCAGCTTCATGTCCGGCGTTCCTGCGCCTCGGCCTGGTATTTGTTGAACAGCGCCAGCGGCACGATGATCAGCAGCACCATCACCACGGCCACGCTGCCGGCCATCGGCCAGTCGTTGTTGCTGAAGAATTCGTCCCACAGCACGCGGCCGATCATCAGCGTCTCGGGGCCGCCCAGCAGTTCGGGGATCACGAACTCGCCGACGCACGGGATGAAGACGAGCATGCTGCCGGCGATGATGCCGGCCTTGCTCAGCGGCACGGTGACCTTCCAGAACGCCGTCCACGGCGTCGCGCCGAGGTCGGCGGCGGCCTCCAGCAGACGCAGGTCCATCTTCGCCAGGTTGCCGTACAGCGGCAGGATCATGAAGGGCAGGTAGGTGTAGGTCATGCCCAGCACCAGCGAAAACGGCGTGTGCATCAGCTTGCCGGGCGACGAGATCAGGCCCAGCGCCAGCAGCACCTGGTCCAGGCCCAGGTCGACGATGAGGTCGGCCACCCAGCCGCCTTCGGTGAGCAGGCCGCGCCAGGCGTAGACGCGCAGCAGGAAGCTCGTCCAGAAGGGCAGCATCACCAGCATCAGCAGCGCCGGCTGCAGGGTGGCCTTGGCGCGCGCCATGAAGTAGGCGAAGGGGTAGCCGATGGCCAGGCACAGCAGCGTGGTAGCGGCGGCGTACTGCAGGCTGGCGATGTAGGTCTTGAAGTACAGCGAGTCCTGCGTGATGAAGACGTAGTTGCTGAACTTCAGCGTCAGCGCCAGCACGCCGTCGGTGTAGGTGATGAGGTCCTTGAAGCTGACCGTCTCCATCTCCGAGACGCTGATCTTGCCCACGATCAGGAAGGGCAGCAGGAAAAACGCCAGCAGGAAGGCGAAGGGAATCGCGATCACCAGACCGCGGCCGCTGAAGACGTGCTGCAGGCGTTGCATGCGCGGGCCTGCGTTCAGCTCGTGAGCACGACGTGGGCCGAGCGCGACCAGTGCGCCCAGACCTCGTCGCCCCAGGTGAAGTCCTCGTCGCGGTGGCGCTGCGTGTTGGCCACGCTGACCTTGAGCTTCGCGCCGCTCTTCAGTTCGAGGTGGTAGACGGTGAAGCTGCCGAAGTAGGACATCTCCTTGATGCGGCCGGCCACGGTGTTGAATTCGTCGGCGGGCCGGTGGCGCACGAGGTGGATCTTCTCGGGCCGCAGCGCCACCGTCACCGGCATGCCTTCGGTGCCGGTGATGCCGTGGCCGACGTAGTGGCGGCAGTCGGCGCAATCGATGACCACGTGGTCGGCTTCGTCCTCGGTGACGCGGCCGTCCATCAGGTTGACGTTGCCGATGAAGTCGGCGACGAAGCGGGTGGCGGGTGTCTCGTAGATGTCGCCCGGCGCGCCCACCTGCAGGAAGCGGCCCTCGCTCATGACGGCGATGCGGCTGGCCATGGTCATGGCCTCTTCCTGGTCGTGCGTGACCATGACGCAGGTCACGCCCACGGCCTCGATGATGTTGACGAGCTCGATCTGCGTTTCTTCACGCAGCTTCTTGTCGAGCGCGCCCAGCGGTTCGTCCAGCAGCAGCAGCTGCGGCTGCTTGGCCAGGCTGCGCGCCAGCGCCACGCGCTGCTGCTGGCCGCCCGAGAGCTGGTGCGGCTTGCGTTGCGCGTATTTCGACAGCTGCACCAGCTTGAGCTTGGCCTCGACACGTTCGGCGATCTTGTCGCGCGGCAGGCCCTCGCGCTTGAGGCCGAAGGCGATGTTTTCCCACACCGTGAGGTGCGGGAAGAGCGCGTAGCTCTGGAACATCATGTTCATCGGCCGCTGGTAGGGCGGCAGGTCGGCGAGGTCCTGGCCGTCGAGCACGATGCGTCCGGAGGTCGGTGTCTCGAAGCCGGCCAGCATGCGCAGCAGCGTGCTCTTGCCGCAGCCGCTGCTGCCCAGCAGCGCGAAGATCTCGCCCTTGGCGATGTCCAGGCTGACGTTGTTCACGGCCTTGAAGCCGCTGAAGTCCTTGACGACGTTCTGGATCTGCAGGAACGCCGGTTGCGCTGCCGCGGCGGGCGTGGCGCTGGTCGGGTTGGCCATGAAAGACGCTTCGCTCAGAGTCCGGTCTTGAAGGACGTGTAGGTGCGCGTCATCAGGCGGCGCAGGTCGTTGTTCAGCGAGTCGGGCGGGATCATGCGCGCCATGTCGGCAGGCGCCAGGAAGACGGTCGGGTTGCTGGCCACGTCGGCCTTGACGAAGGCCCTGGAAGCCGCGTTCGGGTTGGCGTAGAAGACCTTGTTGGTCAGGCCGGCATGCACCTCGGGACGCATGATGTAGTTGATGAACTTGTGCGCGTTGCCCGGCCTTGGTGCATCGGCCGGGATCACCATCACGTCGAAGAAGAGCAGGCCGCCGGTTTTCGGGATCAGCGCCTGGATGTTCTGGCCGCTCTTGTTGTCGATGGCGCGCTGGCGCGCGATGTTGATGTCGCCGCTCCAGCCCAAAGCCAGGCAGATGCTGCCGCCGGCCATGTCGTTGATGTAGCCCGAGCTGCTGAACAGCGTGACATGCGGGCGGATGGACTTGAGCAGCTGCGCCGCGGCGCCGTAGTCGCTGGGGTTCTTGCTGAAAGACGGCTTGCCCAGGTAGTGCAGCGCGGCGGGCACCACTTCGCTGGCGCTGTCGAGGAAACTCACGCCGCAGCTCTTGAGCTTGCTGATGTACTCGGGCTTGAAGACCAGGTCCCAGACGTTGTCGGGCATCGGTGTGCTGCCCAGCGCCGCCTTGACCTTGTCGACGTTGATGCCCACCGTGGTGTAGCCCCAGAGCCAGTTCACCATGTACTCGTTGCCCGGGTCCATGCGCGCCAGCTGCGCCTGCACCACCGGGTCGAGGTTCTTCAGGTTGGGCAGCTGCGACTTGTCCAGCTTGCGCAGCAGGCCGCCGTCCATCTGCAGCTTGGCCCAGTTCGAGCTGGGCATGACGATGTCGTAGCCCGTCTTGCCGGCCACCAGCTTGGCGTGCACGATCTCGTTGTTGTCGAAGTTGTCGTAGCGGACCTTGATGCCCGTTTCCTTCTCGAAGTTGCGCAACGTGTCTTCGGCGATGTAGTCCGACCAGTTGTAGACGTTGAGCACCTTCTCCTCTTCCTGTGCCACCACGAAGGTGGTGGCGAGGGCCAGGGCCAGGGCGGACAGGATCGACTTGGAATTCATTCGGACGGGCTCCAGTGGCGACTCAGGGGCGATCTGAAAGACGGGGCGAAGTCTAGCAACGGGCCGGGGGTATCCGGCCGTTCTCAGTGCAGCCAGCCGTGGCGCTGCGCGTCGGCCAGGGTGAGGTCGAGGCAGCGGCGGATGAGCGCCACCATCTCGTCGATCTGCGTGCGCGTGATGACCAGCGGCGGGGCGATGATCATGCGGTCGCCAACGGCGCGCATGATCACGCCTTCGCGGAAGCAGTGGCCGCGGCAGACCATGCCGATGCCGACCGATTCGTCGAAGGCCGTTCCCTTGGCTTTGTCCTTCACGAGCAGCAGAGCCCCCATCAGGCCGCAGGTCTCGGCGTCACCCACGAGCGGGTGTCCGGCCAGCTGCGCATAGGCTTCAGCAAGATACGGGCCGACGTCGTCGTGCACATGCTCGACGAGCTTCAGCGAACGGATGAGCCCGATGTTGGCCAGCGCCACGGCACAGGCCACCGGGTGGCCGCTGTAGGTGTAGCCGTGGTTGAACTCGCCGCCGCGCTGAATCAGCACGTCGGCCACGCGGTCGCCCACCATCACGCCGCCCAGCGGCACGTAGCCGCTGGTCACCCCCTTGGCGAAGGTCATCAGGTCGGGCTGGAAGCCCAGCGTCTCGCTGCCCCACCAGCTGCCGGTGCGGCCGAAACCGCAGATGACCTCGTCGCTGACCAGCAGCACGCCATACCTGCTGCAGATGCGCTGCACCTCGGGCCAGTAGGTCGATGGCGGGATGATCACGCCGCCGGCGCCCTGGATGGGTTCGCCGATGAAGGCGGCCACGTTTTCGACGCCCAGCGCCAGGATCTTCTCTTCCAGCCAGTGCGCGGCCTGCAGGCCGAAGGCTTCACGGGTCAGGCCTTGCGGGCGCCCCAGGTCCCACCAATAGGGCTGCTCGATGTGCACGATGCCGGGAATGGGCAGCCCGCCCTGCGCATGCATGCCGCTCATGCCGCCGAGCGAGGCGCCGGCCATGGTGCTGCCGTGGTAGGCGTTGTGGCGGCTGATGATCACGCTGCGCTGCGGCTGGCCCAGCAGGTCCCAGTAGCGGCGCACCATGCGCACGATGGTGTCGTTGCCTTCGCTGCCGCTGCCGCTGAAGAAGACGTGCTTGAAGCTCGGCGGTGTCACCTCGGCCAGCAGTTCGGCCAGTTCGATGGCCGGCGGCGTGGCGGTCTGGAAAAATGCGTTGTAGAAGGGCAGTTCCTTCATCTGCCTGGCCGCCGCGTCCACCAGCGCCTGCTGGCCGTAACCGACGTTGACGCACCACAGCCCGCTCATCGCGTCGAGGATCTTGTGGCCGTCGCTGTCCCACAGATAGATGTTGTCGGCGCGCGTGATGATGCGCGAGCCCTTCTTCGCCAGGCTCTGGAAGTCGGTGAAGGGGTGCAGGAAGTGCGCCGCGTCGGCGGCCTGCCATTCTTGGGTCGTGCGGGTCATGGCCGGGCCTTCTTCAGACGTGGAGCAACAGGTGCTCGCGTTCCCAGGGCGAGATCACCTTCATGAACTCGGCGTACTCGATCTCCTTGACCTCGGTGTAGACGGTGATGAACTCCTTGCCCAGCACCTGGGCGAGGGCGGCCTCGTCGCGCAGCAGGGTGAGCGCTTCGCCCAGGCTGCGCGGCAGCTGGAAGTCACCCAGGTAGGCGTCGCCCTTGCACTCGGCGCTGGGTTCGATCTTGTTCATCATGCCCAGGTAGCCGCAGGCCAGCGTGGCGGCCAGCGCCACGTAGGGGTTGGCGTCGGCGCCGATGACGCGGTTCTCGACGCGCCGCGCTGCCGCCCCGGCCAGCGGGCTGCGGATGCCCACCGTGCGGTTGTCGGTGCCCCACTGGATGTTGATCGGCGCGGCGTTGCTGCGCACCAGTCGGCGGTAGCTGTTGACGTAGGGCGCGAACAGCGCCATCGCCGCTGGCACGTACTTCTGCAGCCCGCCGATGTACCAGTAGAACTCCTTGCTGGCCGTGAAGTCGGGGTTGCTGAAGATGTTCATGCCCGTGGCCTTGCTGACGATGCTCTGGTGGATGTGCATCGCGCTGCCGGGCTCACCGGCAATCGGCTTGGCCATGAAGGTGGCGAACATGTTGTGGCGCAGTGCGGCTTCACGCACCGTGCGCTTGAACAGGAACACCTCGTCGGCCAGCCCCAGCGGGTGGGCGTGGAAGAAGTTGATCTCCATCTGGCCCGCGCCCACCTCGTGGATCAGCGTGTCGACGTTGAGCTCCATCTTCTCGCAGTAGGCGTAGACGTCCTCGAACAGCGGGTCGAACTCGTTGACGGCGTCGATGCTGTAGGCCTGCCGGCCGGTTTCGCTGCGGCCGCTGCGGCCGATGGGTGGCTTCAGCGGCACGTCGGGGTCGGTGTTGCGCGCCACCAGGTAGAACTCGAGTTCCGGCGCCACCACCGGCGACCAGCCCTGGGCGTCGAAGAGATCACAGACATGCCGCAGCACGCTGCGCGGTGCAAATGGCACGAGATGACCGTTGCGGTCGTAGCAGTCGTGGATGACCTGCGCCGTCGGGTCGGTGGCCCAGGGCACGATGCGCACCGTGGTCGGGTCGGGCCGCAGGTGCATGTCGCGGTCGGTGGGCGTGATGACGTCGTAGTAGGGCCCCTCTTCGGGGAACTCGCCCGTCACGCCCATCGCCACCACGGCCTCGGGCAGGCGCATGCCGCGGTCTTCGGTGAACTTCTGGCGCGGCAGGATCTTGCCGCGCGCCACGCCGGTGAGGTCGGGCACCAGGCACTCGATCTCGGTGACGTGGTTGTTGTCGAGCCACTGCTCGAGCTCGGCGAAGGTGAAATGGTCTCTGGTATTCATGGGGCACCTGGTGGGCTTGGGCGGGTCGGCGCGCGGGTGCGGCAAGGGCAGGGCGCGACGGGTCAGGGTGAGGCGGCCCTGCCTGGCAAGGGGCCGCGCACGCGGTCGCGGTAGGTGCGCACGGCCTCGCCGAAGGCACGCAGGAGGGCCATCGACACCGGGTTGCCCGCGGCCTGCCATTCCGGGTGCCACTGCAGGCAGAGGTTGAAGCCCGGCGCGGCGGGCTGCGAGAAAGCCTCGACCAGGCCGTCGGGCGCGCTGGCTTCGATGCGCAGCCCCGGCGCCAGCTGGTTGATGCCCTGGCCGTGCACCGAGTTCACGGTGATGCTGGCGCTGCCGACGATGCCGGCCAGCAGCCCGCCCGGCACCACGTCGACGGCATGCGCCGGGCCGTATTGCTCGGCGGCCGGGGCACCTTCGCGGCTGCGGTGGTCGTTCAGGCCCGGAACGTCCTGCACCGCCTGGTGCAGGGTGCCGCCCAGCGCGACGTTGGTTTCCTGCGTGCCGCGGCAGATGGCCAGCAGTGGCACGCCGCGCGCCAGCGCGCGGCGGATCAGCGGCAGCGTCCAGGCGTCGCGTTCGGGGTCCAGCGGCAGCGCCGGGTTCAGCACGTCCTCGCCGAAGTGCGAGGGGTGCACGTTGCTGGGGGAGCCGGTCAGCAGCACGCCGTCGGCGACGTCGAGCAGCGTGTCGAGTTCGGCCAGCTCGAAGGGCGGCGCGATCAGCGGCAGTGCCCCGGCCAGGCGCACCGCGTCGACGTACTTGCGCCCGGCGATGTGGAAGGGGTGCTCGCCGAAACGGTGGTTGCAGCTGGTGACGAGGACGACGGGTGGGCGGCGCATGGCGGGATCTTCAGGCGAGCATATCCCGCAGCCGGTACCAGGCCATGGCCAGCACCAGCGCCGGCGTGCGCAGCAACGCGCCACCCGGAAAGCTGCGGTGGCGCAGGCGCGCGAAGACGTCGAAGCGCGAGGCATCGCCGGCGATGGCCTCGGCCACCAGGCGCCCGGCCAGGCCGGTGAGGGCCAGGCCGTGGCCCGAGAAGCCCTGCAGGTAGTACACGTTCTGCGGCCCGCCGGGCGTGGCCGCGGGCAGGCGGCCGAAGTCGGGCGCGCGGTTCATGCTGATGTCGACGAAGCCGCCCCAGGCGTAGTCGGCCTTCACGCCGGCCAGCTGAGGAAAGCTGCGCTGCATGCGGGCGCGCATGTTCTCGGCCAGGTTGGCGGGGGTGCGTGTGCTGTAGCTGACGCGGCCACCGTAGAGCAGGCGGTGGTCGGGCGTGGGGCGGAAGTAGTCGAGCACGAAGTTGGTGTCGCACACGGCGGCGCGGCTGGGGATCAGACTGCGCGCCAGGTCGGCGTCCAGGGTTTCGCTGCACGCAATGTACGTGCCCACCGGCATGATGCGCGCCTGCAGCGCCGGTGCGATGCCCTGCAGGTAGACGTTTCCGGCCAGCAGCACCTGGCGTGCGCGCACCGTGCCGCCCGCCGTGCGCAGCGTCGGCATGGCTCCCTGCACGAGCGCGCGCACCGGCGTCTGCTCGTGCATGTGCACACCGGCTGCCGTGGCGGCCTGCGCCAGCCCCAGCGTGTACTTCAGCGGGTGCAGGTGGCCCGAACGGGCGTCGTACACGCCACTGTGGAAACGCGGGCTGGCGATCCATTGGCCGATGTCGCCGTGCGGCACGCGCTGCAGCGGGTAGCCGTAGACGGTCTCGATGCGGTCGGCCCAGGCCGCCAGTGCACGCGCCTTGCCCGGTGTCGTGGCCAGGCCGAGGTAGCCGCTCTGCCAGTCGCACGCCAGGGTGTGCTCGGCGATGCGTACACGCAGCAGGTCCAGCGCCTCGATCGACATCGCCCACACACGTTTCGCTTCGTCCAGGCCGAGCTGCGCCTCGATCGTGGCCTGGTCGCAGGCCAGCCCGTGGATGGCCTGGCCGCCATTGCGCCCGCTGGCGCCGAAGCCGATCTCGCGCGCTTCCAGCAGCACCACGCTGAAGCCGCGGCGTCGCAGGTCGATGGCCGCGCTCAGGCCGGCCAGCCCACCGCCCACCACCGCCACGTCGCAATCGACGTCACCTGCCAGTGCCGGGAAGGCGGGGCCTCGCACGGCCGTGGCGGCGTAGTACGAGTTCCGGGCGAGTTCCAGGTCGGTGTCGAGCAGGGGCATGAGGCTGTGCGCTAGGCAGGGTCCTTCGTCAGGTGGCGACGGGCAGACGCCTCAGGCCACGCGCCGCAGCGCGCCGCGCAAGGTGTCGACGATCTGGTCGATCTGGCCGCGTTCGATGATCAGCGGCGGCGACAGCGCGATGGTGTCGCCGGTGGTGCGGATGAGCAGGCCTTGCTCGTAGCAGTCGAGGAAGACGTTGAAGGCGCGCATCGCCGGCGCGCCGGGCAGCGGTGCGAGCTCGATGCCGCCCACCAGGCCGATGTTGCGCACGTCGATGACATGCGGCTCGCCGCGCAGCGAGTGCACGGCCTGCGCGAAGTGGTCCTGCAGTTCGCCGGCGCGCGTGAGCAGGCCTTCCTCGGCATAGGTGTCCAGCGTGCCCAGGCCGGCCGCGCAGGCCAGCGGGTGGCCGGAATAGGTGTAGCCGTGCGGGAACTCGATCAGGTGCTCGGGCCCGGTCATGAAGGCGTCGTGGATCTCGTCCTTCACGATCACCGCGCCCATCGGCACGGCGCCGTTGGTCAGGCCCTTGGCGCAGGTGATCATGTCGGGCACGACACCGAAGGTCTGTGCCGCGAAGGGCTGGCCCGTGCGCCCGAAGCCGGTGATGACCTCGTCGAAGATGAGCAGGATGCCGTGCTTGGTGCACAGCTCGCGCAGGCGCTGCAGGTAGCCCTGTGGCGGGATCAGCACGCCGGTGCTGCCGGCCACTGGCTCGACGATGACGGCGGCGATGTTGCTCGCGTCGTGCAGCGCCACCAGGCGTTCCAGGTCGTCGGCGCGTTCGACGCCGTGCGCCGGCTGGCCGACGCTGAACAGGTTGCGTGCGGGGTCGTGCGTGTGGCCCAGGTGGTCGACACCGGCCACGGCCAGGCCGAAGGTCTTGCGGTTGCCGATCATCCCGCCCACCGAGATGCCGCCGAAGTTCACACCGTGGTAACCGCGTTCACGGCCGATGAGCCGCGTGCGGGTGCCTTCGCCACGCACGCGGTGGTAGGCCAGCGCCATCTTCAGCGCGCTTTCCACCGCCTCGGAACCCGAGTTGGCGAAGAAGACCTTGCCCATGCCGGCGGGCGCCAGCTGCGCCACGCGTTCGGCCAGTTCGAAGGCCTTGGGATGCGCCATCTGGAAGGGCGGCGCGAAGTCCATCTCGGCGGCCTGGGCCTGGATGGCCTGCGTGATGCGCGGCCGCCCGTGGCCGGCGTTCACGCACCACAGCCCGGCCACGGCGTCGAGGATCTGCCGGCCCCGATAGTCCTCGTAGTACATGCCAGCCGCCTTGGTCAGCAGGCGCGGCGCCTTCTTGAACTGGCGGTTGGCGGTGAACGGCAGCCAGTAGGCGGCCAGCTGCGCCGGCGTCAGGCCGGTGGTCGAGCCGACGGCTTCGGCGGCTTGCATCAGGGCGGGATCGACGGCTTTGTTCATGGCAGCTCCTGGCTTCGGGCGGTGGCCACAGTGTGCGGCGACGTCAGCGGCCAGTCTAGACAGGCCGGCGCGCAATGTGCGTGCGCTTCAGGCGGGGGTTCACCCTGGCCCACGCAAGATAATGCGGCCAACGGACAGCGAGGCACAACTTCATGCGACCAACCGGCTCGGGGATGCAATCCGATGCGCAGCTCGACAGCATCGACCGCGCCATCCTGAACCAGCTGCAGGCCGACGGGCGGCTGTCGAACCAGGCGCTCGCCGCGCGTGTGCACCTGTCGCCCAGCGCCTGCCTGCGGCGCGTGAAGGCGCTGGAGGATGCCGGCGTGATCGCCGGCTACGTGGCGCTGCTCAACCCCAAGGCGGTGGGGCGCCACGGCACCAGCTACACCATCATCAACCTCGAGAGCACGCAGCCGGGGCAGCTCGAAGGCTTCGAGCAGGCCGTGCGCGACACCCCCGAGATCCTGGACTGCGTCTACGTGGCGGGCGCCAATGACTACCTGCTGCGTTTTGCCTACCGCGATGCCGAGGACCTGGAGCGCTTCCACACCGAGGTGCTGGCGCGCCTGCCGGGCGTGGTGCGCAGCAACTCGATGCTGGTGTTGCGCACCGTCAAGAAGACCACCGCGCTGGCGCTGTGACGCCGGCGCGGCGCCGCAGCCCGCTCAGTTGATGGCGCTGCCGCGGCCGGACTTCAGCGCGGCCAGCCGCTTCTTGGCCTCGGGGTAGACCAGGCTTTCCTCGAGCGCGATGTGGTCGAGGTAGAGCGCGGTGAACACCGGCAGGGCGGCATTCAGCACGGCCATGTCGTACCAGTTGTAGCCGTCGGCGATGGCCTCGATCTGCGGCGAGAGCTCGCGCCAGTCTTCCTCGAGCCAGCCATGGTCCTGCATCAGGCGGTGGATGTGCTTGACGAGCTCGGGATTGCCTTCGGCCAGCAGGCCGGGGAAGACGTGTTTTTCTTCGTCTTCGTGGTGGTGGCGGCCGGGGCCGTTGAAGAACGCCAGGATCTCGCGTGCCGAGCTGCGCGCGCTGTCGTCCAGCCCCGTGTTCTCCAGCTGGGCCAGCAGGCGGTGGAAGCTGTCCAGCATCTGCAGCGCGGCGCGGTGGGCGTTGTCCAGCGCTTCGAACTCGGGCAGTTCGGCGCTGCGAGGGCGCATGTTCCGGGCGGGCCGGGCGATGCGGGTGGGGGGGCTGGGCTGCGTCATGGGGGCCTCCGGGGTTTGGGCACATTCTTCGGCGCCCGCGCCGGCCCCGGCTTGCGCCGGATCAAGCCTGCGCGACAGCCCTCGGCTCGCGCTGCGCGATGCGGCCGCACAGGTAGGTCCAGACGAAGTGCGCGGCGGCCAGGCTGGTGATCTCGGCGTGGTCGTAGGCGGGCGCCACTTCGACGCAGTCCATGCCGACGCAGGGCAGGTCGGCCAGCTCTTCCAGCAGCGTCAGCACCTGCGTCGTGCCCAGGCCGCCGGGCTCGGGTGTGCCCGTACCCGGCGCACAGGCGGGGTCGAGCACGTCGATGTCCAGGCTGATGTAGACCGGGGGCATGCCGTGCTGTGCCAGGCGCTGGCGAATGGCGTCGAGCACCGGCGCCAGCTGGGCCGGCGAACTCAGCCCGCGCAGGTGCCGCGCCGTGAACACCTGGCCGCCGCGCGCCAGCACGTGCTCGCGCGCCGCCCGGTCGCCGGCCGAGCGGATGCCGATCTGCGTGAAGCAGGCGTCGACCACCAGACCTTCCTGCATCGCTTCGTAGACCCAAGTGCCGTGGCCGCTGGCTTCGCCGAAGTGGTCGGTCCAGGTATCGCAGTGGGCATCGAAGTGGACCACCGCCAGCGGCCGACCGAGGTGCTGGCGGTAGGCACGCAGCAGCGACAGCGTCACCGAGTGGTCGCCCCCGAGCCAGGCCATGTGGTGGCGCTTGATCAAGGCCGCGGCCATCGGCTCCAGCGCCGCGCGCAGGTCGACGAGCGAGGTGTTGGGCAGCGGCAGGTCGCCGACGTCGCCCAGCAGGCCGCGCGGCGAGACGTCGAAGTGCGGGTGCGTGCCGTCGCACAGCATGTGGCTGGCCAGGCGGATGGCGCGTGGGCCCAGCCGGGCACCGGGGCGGTTGGTGGTGGCGCCGTCCCACGCGATGCCGGCCACGGCGTAGGGTGTGCCTGCCGCGGGCGCGCCGGCCTTGAGGAAACCGGTGTCGGAGAGGAAGGCGAAGTCGGTCATGGGTCTGTCCTGGGGCACACTGCCGCGCGATCATACGAAGGCAGCCCCCTTGAAGCCCGTCCTCATCCTTCAGCACCTGTCGAGCGACGGACCGGCCTACCTGGGCGCCTGGCTCGCCCGCCAGGGTGTGGCCTGCGAGGTCTTCGACACCGAAGCCGGCGCGGCCTATCCGGCCGACATCGCCGGTTACGGCGCGCTGGCCATCCTGGGCGGCGAGATGAGCGCCAACGATGCGCTGCCGTCGTTGCGCCAGGCCGAGGCGCTGTTCCTGCAGGCGCTGGCCGCGGGTGTGCCGACGCTGGGCCACTGCCTGGGCAGCCAGTTGATGGCGCGCGCACTGGGGGCTCCGGTGAGCCGTGCCGCCGTGCCCGAGATCGGCTGGCAGACGCTGCAGGTGGCCGACAGCGCCACGGCCGCGGCCTGGTTCGGGCCGCCGCGCGTGCGCCGTGTCTTCGAGTGGCACAGCGACAGCTTCGCCTTGCCTGCCGGCGCGGAACTGCTGGCCGGCAGCGCGGCCTGTGCGCACCAGGCGTTTGCCATCGGCCCGCACCTGGCGATGCAGTTCCATGTCGAGCTCGACGCCGAGAAGCTCGACCGCTGGGCGCGCGACGCCGACCCGCAGGACGACTTCGCCCAGCGCCAGCCGTCGGTACAGGGCCCGGCTGCGATGCGCGCCGGCATCGCCACGCACCTGCTGGCGCAGCAGGCACTGGCCGACCGCATCTACACCCGCTGGCTGGCGCTGGCTGCCGCGCGCTGAGCGACCGGCCCGATGCCCGACAGGGGGTCTCGGCGTGCCGGGGTGGGCTTTCGCATGGCCGCAATCTCTTTCCGCATCGTGGAATTGGTGGTCGCTGCACCGCAGCAATAGTCCACCATACGGAAAAATGTCGTTTCATATTGCGGCATTTGCGCGCAAGTCATTGATTCTATTGGATTCATTGTTATGTCTTATATAAGACATAAGTCTTTCCCTGCGTTTCCATTGGCGGTACGCTGAGCACGTGATTTCTTCGCTTCGACCACGGTCGGAAAAACCTCAGCCATCACCCGGGAGCCCCCTCATGACGAACCTCACACGCCAACAGCAGATCGCCGCCCTTGAAAAGGACTGGGCCGAAAACCCGCGCTGGAAAGGCATCACGCGCGGCTACAGCGCCGCCGACGTCGTGCGCCTGCGCGGCAGCCTCCCCATCGAACACACGCTGGCCAAGCGTGGTGCCGAGAAGCTGTGGAACCTGATCAACACCGAGCCCTTCGTCAACAGCTTGGGCGCGCTGACGGGCAACCAGGCCATGCAGCAGGTCAAGGCCGGGCTCGATGCGATCTACCTGTCGGGGTGGCAGGTCGCCGGCGACGCGAACCTGTCGGGGCAGATGTATCCCGA
>CAMTUD010000080.1:0-15167 GCA_947084805.1 uncultured beta proteobacterium
CCCTCAGCGCCTCACTGCAGCAGGGCCACCGACTTCACCTGGAGCCAGGCGTCTTTGCCTGGCCTCAAGCCCAGTGCCTCGAAGGCCCTGCCGGTGATGCGGGCCAGCAGCGTCGACGCGCCCACCCGCACCCGCACCAGCACCTGCGAGGGGTGAGCGTCCGGCGCTGAAGACTCGATGGTGCAGGCCAGATGGTTCTGGATGCTCGTGTCCTGGGGTTCTTCGATGGCGATGCTCACGTCGCGGGCCAGCACCCGCAGGCGCACCGCATGCCCGACCGGCAGGCCGCTGTCACGCAGCCAGAGGCTGCCGCCGTCGAAGGCCACCCGGCACAGGTGCCAGCGCGGGTCGCGTTCGGCCACCTGTCCGGTCAGCAGGGCGCCGACGTCGTCGCCCACCAGCACGGGGCTGTCGATGGACGACAGCACCTCCGCCACGGGCCCTGCGGCCTTGACCCGGCCCTGGTCCAGCACCACCAGATGGTCTGCCAGCCGCGCCAGTTCCTCGGCGGAATGCGTGACGTACAGCATCGGCATGCTCAGCTCGTCGCGCAGGCGTTCCAGCCAGGGCAGGATTTCCTGCTTGCGTGTGTGGTCCAGCGCCGCCAGCGGCTCGTCCAGCAGCAGCACACGCGGCTGCGTGGCCAATGCCCGGGCGATGGCCACGCGCTGGCGCTCGCCTCCCGAGAGCTGGTTGGGCATGCGCCCGAGCAGCCGCTCGATGCCCAGCAGGCCGATCGCCGCGTCGAGCACCGGCCCGGCTTCATGTGCCGCGCTGCGCTTCACGCCGTAACGCAGGTTGCCCGCGACCGTGAGGTGCTCGAACAGCGAGGCCTCCTGGAACACATAGCCCAACGGCCGCTGCCAGGTGGGCAGGAAGATGCGGGCGGCGTCGTCCTGCCAGACCTCGGTGCCGATTTGCACCAGGCCCGCCTGTGCGCGTTCCAGCCCGGCCACGCAGCGCAGCACGGTGGTCTTGCCCGAACCCGAAGCGCCGAACAGCACGGTGATGCCCCGGGCCGGCAGCGCGAGGTCGACCGCCAACTCGAAACCCTCGCGCGTGACCCGGAGCCGGATGCGGCTGCTGTCGGCCGGGCTCATGGCAGCACCCGCCCCGGGCGGCGCTTCATCAGCGACAGCGCCACCAGCACCACGAACGACAACAGCACCATGCCACCGGCAAGCCAGTGGGCCTGCGAGTACTCCATGGCCTCGACGTGGCCGTAGATCTGTGTCGACACGACGCGGGTCTGGCCAGGGATGTTGCCGCCGATCATCAGCACGACGCCGAACTCGCCGACGGTGTGCGCGAAGCTCAGGATGGCCGCGGTGAGCAGCCCCGCTCGCGCCTGCGGCAACGCCACGCTGAAGAAGGCGTCCAGCGGGCGCGCGCGCAGGGTAGCCGCCACCTCCATCGGCCGCGGCCCGATGGCTTCGAAGGCGTGCTGTATCGGCAACACCGCAAACGGCAGCGAGAAGATGATGGAGCCGACCAGCAACCCGCTGAAGGTGAACGACAGCGTGCCCCAGCCCAGGGCCAGCGTGAGCCGGCCGAGCAGGCCGTCGGGCCCCATGGCCACCAGCAGGTAGAAGCCCAGCACGGTGGGCGGCAGCACCAGCGGCAGCGTGACCAGCGCGCTGACCGGCGCGCGCCAGCGCGAGCGGGTGCCCGACAGCCACCACGCGATGGGCGTGGCGATGACGAGCAGCACCAGCGTCGTCAGCGTGGCCAGCCTGGCGGTCAGCCAGATGGCCTGCAAGGCCTCGGGGCTCAGCGGCATGGGGGTCAGACGTCGTAGCCGAACGAGCGGATGATGGCGCGCGCCTTGTCGCTGCGCAGGTAGGCCATCAAGGCCAGGGCCGCGGCCTTGTCCTTGCCGGTGCGCAGCAGCAGTGCGTCCTGGCGGATCGGCGTGTGCAGGCGCGCGGGCACCGGCCACGCCGAACCCTGGACGAGCTTGCCGTCGGCAAAGACCTGCGACATGGCGACGAAGCCGAGCTCGGCGTTGCCGGTGGCGACGTACTGGTAGGCCTGCGCGATGTTTTCGCCCTGCACGAACTTCGGCGCCAGCGCCTGCAGCAGCCCGAGCCCGTGCAGCACCTCGACCGCGGCAGCGCCGTAGGGCGCGAGCTTCGGGTCGGCCAGCGCCAGGCGCTCGAAGCGGCCCGTCTTCAGCACGTCGCCCTTGTCATCGACCCGTGCCGGCTGCCGGCTCCACAGCACCAGCCTGCCGACGGCGTAGGTGTGGCGGCTGCCCGCGACGCCCAGCCCTTCCTGTTCCAGCCGCGCCGGCGTCTTGTCGTCGGCCGCCAGCAGCACCTGGAAGGGCGCGCCGTTCCTGATCTGGGCGTAGAACCTGCCCGTCGAGCCGAAGGCCAGCAGGGCCTTGTGACCGGTGTCGCGCTCGAAGGCGGTGGCGATCTTCTGCATCGGCGCGGTGAAGTTGGCCGCCACCGCCACGCTGACCTCGGCCGCCCGTGCCGACGAGACCGTCAGCGAACCTGCCGTCGAGGCCAGCCACGCCACGGCCCACACACCGAGCATCCACCGATCCACGGCAACCTCGTTATTCACAAATGGAATAGCGAAAGTGTAGGGCATCTGCTTACCATCGCCGCATGAAGCCCCACCGCCCTGACCTGGCCGAAGTTCTGGGCCACGAATCGACCGACAAGCGCATCGACATCCTGCGCCGCATCGGCGAAGGCGGCTCGATCTCCGAGGCGGCGCGGCGCGCCGGCGTCAGCTACAAGGCGGCCTGGCAGGCCATCGAGACCCTGGGCAATCTTGCCGGCACGCCGATGGTGGCCAAGGCCGTCGGGGGCAGCGGCGGCGGTGGCGCCGTGCTGACCCCCGCGGGCCGCCATGTGCTGGAAGCCGCGGCCATGCTCGACGCGGCGCGCGACAGGGTGCTGGCCCTGCTGGAGCCGGGTGCACGCGGCGGGCGGGGCGGCCCGGGCCTGGCGGCCCTGGCCTTGCGCACGAGCATGCGCAACCAGATGCCTTGTGTCGTGCAGACGCTGAGCGCGACCGGGGGCCTGGTGCGGGTCGGCCTCGGGCTGCCTGGTGGCGGCCTGCTGTACGCCCGCATCACGCGCGAAAGTGTGCAGCTGCTGCAGCTCAAGCCGGGCCTGCAGGTGCTGGCCCTGTGCAAGGCCACGGCGGTTCATGTGGCGGCGCGCATCGTCGCGGCCGAGTCCTGCAACGTCCTGGTTGGCACCGTCAGTCGCGTGTCCCGCGCGGTGCAGGGCGGCGAGCTGGCCTTGCGGCTCGAAGGCGGGGTGAGCCTGGTGGGCTTCGCCGAAGCGGGCCACGCGCTCAAGGCCGGACAGCCGGCGATGGCCAGCATCGAGGAGTCGGGTGTCGTGGTGGCGGTTGCGGGTTGACCTGGTGGGGGCCCGGCACGCGGGCCGGCGCCGGGCAGGAACGGCGCCCGACCCGCGCGCCGTCAGGGCCGGGCGATGCCCGTCACACTCCGGCCTTCACTCAGCACCGGCATGCTCGCCCACCCCATGCGCCCCTTCGGTTTCGACAACAGCTACGCCCGCGACTTGCCGGGCTTCTACGTCGCCTGGCAGCCCGCGCCCGCGCCGGCGCCCAGCCTGCTTTTTTTCAACGCGGGGCTGGCCGACGAACTGGGGCTCGACGCGGCCCTGCTGGGCGGCCCCGAGGGTGCGGCCTTCTTCGCCGGCAACACCCTGCCCGACGACGCCCAGCCCATCGCGCAGGCCTATGCGGGCCACCAGTTCGGCGGCTTCTCGCCAAAGCTCGGCGACGGTCGCGCGCTGCTGGTGGGCGAGCGTGTCGACGTGCACGGCCGGCGCCGCGACATCGCCTTCAAGGGTTCGGGGCGCACGCCGTTTTCGCGCGGCGGCGACGGCAAGGCGGCCGTCGGCCCGATGCTGCGTGAGGTGCTCATCGGCGAGGCCATGCACGCGCTGGGCATCCCGACCACGCGGGCGCTGGCCGTCGCCGCCACCGGTGAGCGGGTCTACCGCGAGCATTCGCTGCCGGGCGCCGTGCTCACGCGTGTGGCCGCCAGCCACCTGCGCGTGGGCACCTTCCAGTACTTCGCGGCACAGGGTGAACTCGACAAGCTGCGGCTGCTGGCCGACTACACGATCGTGCGCCACGACCCGGCGCTGGCCGGCACGGCCGGGCGCCACCTGGCGCTGCTGCGCGCCGTTGCCGGGCGCCAGGCCGAGCTGATCGCGCAGTGGATGAACGTGGGTTTCATCCACGGCGTGATGAACACCGACAACATGACCCTCTCGGGCGAGACCATCGACTACGGCCCCTGCGCCTTCATCGAGGCCTACGACCCCGCGGCCGTGTTCAGCAGCATCGACCACGGCGGCCGTTATGCCTACGCCAACCAGCCGCACATCGCACGCTGGAACCTGGCCCGGCTGGCCGAGACCCTGCTGCCGCTGATGGTCGAGACCGAGGACAAAACCGCCGTGCAGACGGCGGTGGCACAGGTGACCGAGGTCATCGACGCTTTCCCCGGCCTTTACGCGGCAGCCCTGCTGCGTGGCCAGCGCGCCAAGCTCGGGTTGTCTGCGGCCGCCGCCACCGACGACGACGCCGAAGACACCACGCTGGCCGCCGACTGGCTGGCCTTGCTGCATACGCAGGCGGCGGACTTCACGCTCGCCTGGCGCCGGCTGGCCGATGCGGCCGAAGGCGCGATGGCGCCGCTGCGCGCCTTGCTGGCCGAGCCGGCGGCGCTGGACGCCTGGCTGGTGCGCTGGCAGGCCCGCTGCAAACGCGACACCGCCGCCGGCGGGCCCGGCGCGCAGGAACGTGCGGCGCGCATGCGGCGTGTGAGCCCGTGGACGATTCCGCGCAACCACCGTGTCGAAGAAGCGCTGGCTGCCGCCACCGAGGGCGACATGCTGCCCTTCGAACGCCTGCTGGCCGCGCTGCGCCGGCCCTGGGACGAAGCCCCCGAGCTCGCGCCCTACGCCGAGCCTGCACCGGCGGCCGTGACCGCGGGCTACCAGACCTTCTGCGGCACCTGAAGGCGCGGCTTGCCAGTCCGCCGGTGCACGCCGGACGCCCTACCATCGCCGTCATGAAACACGCCTACATCTGCGACGCCATCCGCACCCCTTTCGGCCGTTATGGCGGTGCACTCTCTTCGGTGCGCACCGACGACCTGGGCGCCCTGCCGCTGCGCGCGTTGATGGCGCGCAACCCGGGTGTCGACTGGGCGGCGGTGGACGACGTGCTCTTCGGATGCGCCAACCAGGCCGGCGAGGACAACCGCAACGTCGCACGCATGTCGCTGCTGCTCGCCGGGTTGCCGACGGCGGTGCCGGGCGCCACGGTCAACCGGCTGTGCGGCTCGGGCCTGGATGCGCTGGGCACGGCCGCCCGCGCCATCCGTGCCGGCGAGGCCGCGTTGATGATCGCCGGCGGCGTCGAGAGCATGAGCCGCGCGCCCTTCGTGATGCCCAAGGCCGAAGGCGCCTTCAGCCGTGCCAACGCGGTGCACGACACCACCATCGGCTGGCGTTTCATCAACCGGTTGATGAAGGCGCAGTACGGTGTCGACAGCATGCCCGAGACGGCCGAGAACGTGGCGGCAGAACACGGCATCGGCCGTGAAGCGCAGGACCGCATGGCGCTGGCCAGCCAGATGCACGCCGTGGCGGCGCAGCAGGCCGGGCACCTGGCACGTGAGATCACCCCCGTGAGCGTGGCGCAGAAAAAGGGCGACGCGCTCGTCGTCGACACCGACGAGCACCCGCGCGCCACCAGCCTGGACGCGCTGGCCAAGCTCAAGGGTGTGGTGCGGCCCGACGGCACGGTGACGGCCGGCAACGCCAGCGGCGTGAACGACGGCGCTTGCGCGCTGCTGCTGGCCGATGAAACCGCTGCCGCGAAACACGGGCTGACACCGCGGGCGCGGGTGGTCGGCATGGCCACGGCCGGCGTGGCGCCGCGCGTGATGGGCATCGGCCCCGCGCCGGCGACGCAGAAGGTGCTGGCGCTGACCGGCCTGTCGCTGGCACAGCTGGACGTGATCGAACTCAACGAAGCCTTCGCCGCGCAGGGTTTGGCGGTGCTGCGCCTGCTGGGCCTGGCCGACGACGACGCGCGTGTCAACGCCTGGGGCGGCGCCATCGCGCTGGGCCACCCGCTGGGGGCGTCGGGTGCGCGCCTGGCGACGACGGCCGTCAACCGGCTGCACGCCACCGGCGGGCGCTATGCGCTGTGCACGATGTGCATCGGCGTGGGGCAGGGCATCGCGGTGGTGCTGGAACGGGTCTGAGGCGGGCCGCCCATCGGGTGGGTGCGGGGGCCTGGGTGGACGCTGCGCTCGCGTGCGGTGTCGGGGTAGCACGGTAGTGCGGTGAGCGCGGAGAGCGCGGAGAGCGCGGAAAGCGCGGTAGCGCTGTCATGTTCCTACAATGGTCGCATGGCCACCGAAGTTCCAGCCCCCCGCCGCGCCCGCCGCGGCAGCGGCGCCGTCACGCTGCACGACGTGGCCCGGCTGGCCGGCGTGGCGCCCATCACCGCGTCGCGGGCGCTCAATACGCCGGCGCAGGTTTCGGAAGAGGTGCGGCAGAAGGTGGCCGACGCCGTGGCACGCACCGGCTACGTGCCCAACCGCCTGGCCGGCGGGCTGGCTTCGGCACGCAGCCGGCTGGTGGCGGCGGTGGTGCCCACCATCGCCGGGCCGGTGTTCCTCGAGACCGTGCAGTCGCTGACCGAGGCGCTGGCCGAGCGCGGTTACCAGCTGATGCTGGGCCAGTCGGGTTACGCCGGCTCGCGCGAGGACGCGCTGCTCGAAGCCATCATCGGCCGCCGGCCCGACGGCATCGTGCTCACCGGCATCCTGCACTCCACCGAGGGCCGGCGCCGGCTGATGGCCTGCGGCATCCCGGTGGTCGAGACCTGGGACCTCACGCCGACCCCCATCGACATGCTGGTCGGCTTCTCGCACGTCGACGTGGGCCGCGCCGTGGCCGCGTTCCTGCACGGCCGGGGCCGCCGCCGGCTGGGCGTGGTGGCCGGTGACGACGAACGCGCGCGGCGCCGTTCCGATGCCTTCGTCGCGGCGGCGCAGGCGCTGGGCCTGCCCGCGGTGAAGGTGGTGCACGTGCCGGCGCCGACCACGTTGCGGCGCGGGCGCGACGGCCTGTCGACGCTGCTGGTCGCCGCGCCCGACACCGACGCGGTGTTCTGCAGTTCCGACCTGCTGGCGCTGGGCGTGCTGACCGAGGCCCGGGTGCGCGGCATGGCGGTGCCCCACAGGCTGGCGGTGGTGGGCTTCGGCGACCTGGAGTTCGCCGCCGACGTCGACCCCGCACTCACCACCGTGCACATCAAGGGCGCGGCCATCGGCCGCCAGGCGGCGCAGTTCATCGTCGAGCGCGCCGAAGGCCGCGAGGTCGCCGAACGGGTGATCGACATCGGCTTTTCCATCGTCGAGCGGCAAAGCGCCTGAGCAGGGTTTTCTCGGGTTTGCGGCGGCTTGCGGGTTGTTCTGGGTAGCGCTACCATGCAACTTCAATTGGTAGCGCTACCTTAGACCTTGTCTGTGGCGCTTTGCCTGCGGCCTCGTGATCCCCGGCGCAGGTTCATCGCCGCCCCTCAAGAGGAGACCCCGACATGAAGAAGCTGTTGAGCACGCTTGCACTCGCCCTGGCCGCCACCGGCGCACTCGCCCAGGCCTGGCCGTCCAAGCCCGTCACGCTGCTGGTGCCCTTCCCGCCGGGCGGCTCCACCGACCTCATCGCGCGCACCCTGGGCCCCAAGCTGCAAGAAAGACTGGGCGGCACCTTCATCGTCGAGAACAAGGCCGGCGCCACCGGCACGGTGGGTGGGGGCCTGGTCAAGCGCGCCGCGCCCGACGGCTACACGATCTTCGTCTCGTCGCTGGGCCCCTTCGTCATTGCGCCGCACCTGCTCAAGAGCGTGCCCTACGACGCGCTGAAGGACTTCGACTACATCAGCGTCGCCGTGCAGGCGCCCAACGTGCTGGCGGTGCCGGCCTCGTCGCCGCACAAGACGCTGGCCGACGTCATCGCCTACCACCGCGCCAACCCGGGCAAGATGAGCTTCGCCTCGTCGGGCAACGGCTCCAGCGACCACCTCACGGCCGAGCTCTTCTGGCAGCAGACGGGCACCAGCGGCCTGCACATCCCCTACAAGGGTGGCGCGCCGGCGATGAGCGACCTGCTGGGCGCGCAGGTCGACGCCACCTTCATGAACATCAACACCGGCCTGCCGAACATCAAGGCCGGCAAGCTGCGTGCGCTGGCCATCACCAGCGAAAAGCGCTCGCCGCTGCTGCCCGACGTGCCGACGATGGAAGAAGCCGGCGTGAAGGGTGTCAACGTCTACTCGTGGCAGGCCTTTGCCGCCCCCAAGGGGCTGCCGGCCGACATCAAGGCGAAGTTGCACGAAGCCCTGGTGGCGGGCCTGAACGACCCGGTGGTCAAGGCCAAGCTGCTCGACCTGGGCTTCGAGATCGTGGGCAGCACACCGGCGCAGTTCACGGCCTTCCAGGCCGCGGAATTTGCGCGCTGGAAGAAGGTGATCGAGGTTGGAAAGATCACCGCAGATTGAGTGCAGCAGGGTTCGCGGAGATGAACACTTCCTCCACCCCGGTGATCACCGCACTGCGTGTGATCCCGGTCGCCGGCCGCGACAGCATGCTGCTCAACCTGAGCGGCGCGCACGGCCCTTTCTTCACGCGCAACCTGCTCGTGCTGCAGGACAGCGCGGGCCACACCGGCGTGGGCGAGGTGCCCGGCGGCGAGAAGATCCGCCAGACGCTGCACGACAGCGCCGCGCTCGTCATCGGCCAGCCGCTGGGCGCGCAGCAGCATGTGCTGCAACAGGTGCAGCAGGCCTTCGCCGACCGCGACAGCGGCGGCCGCGGCCAGCAGACCTTCGACCTGCGCACCACCATCCATGCCGTCACGGCCATCGAATGTGCGTTGCTCGACCTGCTCGGCCAGCACCTGGGCGTGCCGGTGGCGGCGCTGCTGGGTGAAGGCCAGCAGCGCGACGCAGTGGAGATGCTGGGTTACCTCTTTTTCGTCGGCGACCGCAGACAGACCGACCTGCCATACGCAGGCGCAGCGGGCGAGCCCGACGCTGCCGACGCCTGGTGCCGCCTGCGCCACGAAGCCGCGATGACCCCCGACGCCGTCGTGCGACTGGCCGAGGCGGCGCGTGAACGCTACGGCTTCAACGACTTCAAGCTCAAGGGTGGCGTGCTGCGCGGTGACGACGAGATCGCCGCCGTGACGGCGCTGCACGAACGTTTCCCGCAGGCCCGTGTGACGCTCGACCCCAACGGCGGCTGGCGGCTCTTGGACGCCGTCCGCCTGATGCGCGACATGAAACACGTCGTGGCCTACGCCGAAGACCCCTGCGGCGCCGAAGACGGCTTCTCGGGCCGCGAGGTGATGGCCGAATTCCGCCGCGCCACCGGCCTGCCCACGGCCACCAACATGATCGCCACCGACTGGCGCCAGCTCAGCCACGCGCTGGCGCTGCAGAGTGTCGACATCCCGCTGGCCGACCCGCACTTCTGGACCATGGCGGGCTCGGTGCGCGTGGCGCAGACCTGCCGCGACTGGGGCCTGACCTGGGGTTCACACTCGAACAACCACTTCGATGTCTCGCTGGCGATGTTCACGCACGTCGGCGCGGCTGCGCCGGGCAAGGTCACGGCCATCGACACGCACTGGATCTGGCAGGACGGCCAGCGGCTGACGAAGGCGCCGCTGCAGATCGTCGGCGGTCACGTGCAGGTGCCGAAGTCGCCGGGGCTGGGCGTCGAGCTCGACATGGTCGAGGTCGAGAAGGCGCACCAGCTCTACCTGCAGCACGGCCTGGGCGCACGCGACGACGCGGTGGCCATGCAGTACCTCGTACCGGGCTGGCGCTTCGACCCGAAGCGACCCGCGCTGGACCGTTGAGACTCGCGCCGCCGCCCCCCACCGCGCTGTCCCGCTGCCCCCGAACGCTCGCCCCTGAAAGCCCGCCCATGTCCAAGCACCTTCTTGCCGCTGCCCTGCTGGCCCTCGCCGGCAGCGCCTGCGCCCAGGCCGGTTTCCCGAACCGGCCCGTCACGATGGTGGTGCCCTTTCCGCCCGGCGGCGGCACCGACACCGGCGCGCGCCTGGTCGCGCAGAAGCTGTCGGCCAAGTGGGGCCAGCAGGTGGTGGTGGAAAACAAGGGCGGCGCGGCCGGGCAGATCGGCGCCGACCTGGTGGCCAAGGCCCGGCCCGACGGCTACACGATCCTGATGGGCAACATCGGCACGCAGGCCATCAACCCCGCGCTCTACGCGAAGCTGCCCTACGACCCCGACAAGGCCTTTGCGCCGATCTCGCTGGTGGCCGAACTGCCGCTGGCGATGATGGTCAACCCCGCCGTGCCGGCGAAGACGGCGCAGGAGTTTGTGGCGCTGGCGCGCAGCCAGCCCGGCCAGCTGAGCTACAGCAGCTCGGGCGCCGGCGGCGCGCCGCACCTGGCGGCCGAGATGTTCAAGCTGGCCACCCACACCTTCATCGTTCACGTGCCCTACCGCGGCGGCGGCCCGGCGGTGTCGGACCTGCTGGCCGGCCACGTGCAGCTGTCCTTCATGACGGTGCTGGAGGCCAGCGGCCACATCAAGGCCGGCAAGCTGCGTGCGCTGGCGGTGACCAGCAGCAAACGTGTCAGCGCCTTGCCCGACGTGCCGGCGCTGGCCGAGGGTGCGATACCGGGCTTCAACTCCATCAGCTGGATCGGCCTGCTGGCGCCGGCGGCCACGCCGCGCGACATCGTCGAGAAGATCTCGGCCGACGTGCGCGAGATCATCGCGTCCGACGAGGTCAAGGGCCGCCTCACCGAACTGGGCGGTGTGCCGCGCGCCAACACGCCGGCGCAGTTCACCGAGATGATCGAAGCCGACCGCAAGCGTTACGCGCAGATCATCCGCGAGCGCAAGATCTCGGTCGACTGAGCGCCGAGCCCCACACCGCACCACCCCGAGGAGACCGGCATGAACAAGACCCCCCGCCGCCAGCTGTTGCTGGCCGCCATCGCCCTGGCTGCCAGCGCGGTGGTGCACGCGCAGAGCTGGCCCAGCAAGCCCATCCGCATCGTCGTGCCCTACCCGCCGGGCGGTTCGTCGGACATCATCGCGCGCGCCATCAGCCAGCCGCTGTCCGAGGCCCTGAAGCAGACGGTGATCGTCGAGAACAAGGCCGGCGCCAACGGCAACACGGGCACCGACTTCGTCGCCAAGTCCAACGACGGCCACACGCTGCTGTTGTGCGACACCGGCGCGCTGGCCATCACCGCGTCGGTCTACAGCAAGCTGCCTTTCGACCCGTCGAAAGACCTGCGCGGCGTGACCATGCTGGCCTACTCGCCGCACCTGCTGGTGGTGCACCCGTCAGTGCCCGCAAACACCCTGCAGGAACTGGTGGCGCTGTCGCACAAGCAGACGCTGAACTTTGCCGTCACCGCCATCGGCAGTGCGCCGCACGTGGCCGGCGTGGCCATCGAGAAGGCGACCAAGGCCAACTGGGCCTACATCCCTTACAAGGGCGGCTCGCAGGCCATCGGCGACACGGTGGCCGGGCAGACGCAGGTGCTGATGAACGGCATGCTGGCCACGCTGCCGCACGTGCAGTCGGGCAAGCTGAAGGTGCTGGGCGTGTCCAAGGCCACGCGTGTGGCCCTGCTGCCCAACGTGCCCACCATCGCCGAACAGGGCGTGAAGGGGTTTGAATCGGGCACCTGGCAGGGTGTGCTGGTGCCTGCCTCGATGCCGCCCGAGGTGGTGGCGCGCCTGGCCGTCGAGCTGACCCGCATCATCCGCTTGCCCGAGGTGCAGGAGCGCCTGGTGTCGCAGGGCGCCGAGGTCAGCACCATGACGCCGGCCGAGTTCACCACCTTCTTCGAGCGTGAGCGCAAGCACTGGGCGGCCGTGGTGGCGCAGGGTGGGGTGAAGGTCGATTGAGCGCCGCAACCGTGAAGCTGCTGAACGCCGGGCGCCTGCCACCCGCCCTGCAGGCGCGGCTGGCCGCGGCCTACGCGCTGACGACGCTGTCCGAACAAGCCGACAAGGCGGCTTTCCTGGCCGCGCACGGTGCAGATTTCGTCGGCCTGGTCACCTCGGCCGCTGTCGGCGCCGACGCGGCACTGATCGCGGCCCTGCCTTCGCTGCGCGTGATCTCCAGCTTCGGTGTCGGCCTCGACAAGATCGACGTCGTGGCGGCCCACGCACGCGGCATCCCGGTCGGCTACACGCCCGACGTGCTGAACGATTGTGTGGCCGACACCGCCTTCGGCCTGCTCATCGACGTGGCACGGGGCTTCAGCGCCGCCGACCGCTTCGTGCGCCGTGGCGACTGGCTCAAGGGCCCGTTCCCGCTCGGGCGCCAGGTCAGCGGTGCGCGGCTGGGGCTGGTCGGCATGGGGCGCATCGGCCGCGCCATCGCGCAGCGCTCCACCGGTTTTGCGATGGATGTGCGCTACCACGCACGCCGGCCGGTGGCCGACGTGCCCTGGCCGCATGAAGCACAGCTGCTCGACCTGGCGCGCTGGGCCGATTTCCTCGTCGTCATCACCGCCGGCGGTGCCGGCACGCGCCACCTCATCAACGCTGAGGTGCTGGAAGCGCTGGGCCCCGAGGGCTTTCTCGTCAACGTGGCCCGCGGCTCGGTGGTCGACGAAGCGGCGCTGGTGGCGGCCTTGCAGCAGCGCCGCATCGCCGGTGCGGGCCTGGACGTCTTCGAAGACGAACCGCAGGTGCCCGCAGCGCTGATGGGGCTGGACAACGTGGTGCTGCTGCCGCACGTTGCCAGCGCCACGCAGCAGACACGGCAGGCCATGGCCGACCGTGTGTTCGACAACCTGCACCGCTTCTTCGCCACGGGCCAATTGGTGTCCGCGGCGCCCGCCGCCTGAACGAAAGCCCGCCCATGAGACCGAACCGCCTGCGCGAGATCTGGAAAACCGGTGGCGCCGCCGTCAACGGCTGGCTGGCCATCCCCAACAGTTTCTCGGCCGAGACCATGGCCCACCAGGGCTGGGACACGCTGACCATCGACCTGCAGCACGGCATGGTCGACTACCAGGCCATGGTGCCGATGTTGCAGGCCATCAGCACCACCAACACGGTGCCGGTGGTGCGCGTGCCCTGGCTGGAGCCCGGCATCCTGATGAAGACGCTGGACGCCGGCGCCTACGCCGTGATCTGCCCGATGGTCAACAGCCGCGAGGACGCGCAGAAGCTCGTGGCCTACACGCACTACGCGCCGCAGGGCACACGCAGCTTCGGCCCAGTGCGGGCGCTGCTCTACGGCGGGCCCGACTATGCGCAGCACGCCAATGAAACCATCGTCATCTTCGCGATGATCGAAACCGCCGCGGCGCTGGACAACCTGGACGACATCCTGTCGGTCGAAGGCCTGGACGCGATCTACATCGGGCCGTCGGACCTGTCGCTGGCGCTGGGCTGCACGCCCACCTTCGACGACCTCGACCCCAAGGCCGCCGAGGCGGTGGACCACATCCTGGCGCGTGCCAAGGCGCACGGCGTGGTGGCCGGCATCCACAACGGCAGCACCGAGGCGGCGCTGAAGCGCATCGCCAAGGGTTTCCAGTTCGTCACCGTCAGCTCCGACGCGCGCCTGATGGCCGCCGGTGCGCAGCAGGTGGTGGCGAAGATGCGCGCCGGCACCGCACCGCCGGCTGCCGGCGGCTATTGAGCCGCGATGCGGAAGGCACCTTGAGCGACACGCCGCCGCCGCTGACCATCCGCATGCACGCGGACGACAACGTGGCCATCGTCGCCAACGACGGCGGCCTGGCCGCGGGCAGCGCGCTCGTGGACGGGCTGCGGTTGCGCGACCGTGTGCCGCAAGGCCACAAGGTGGCGCTGCTCGACATCGCCGCCGGTGCGCCGGTGCGCCGCTACGGCATTGCCATCGGCCACGCGCTGCAAGACATTCCGGCCGGCAGCTGGGTGCATGAACGCCTGCTGAAGATGCCCGCGGCGCGTGGGCTCGAAGGCCTGCCCCTCGCCACCGTGAAGCCCGCCGCGCTGCCGCCTCTGGAAGGCTACAGCTTCGAGGGTTACCGCAACGCCGACGGCAGCGTCGGCACGCGCAACATCCTGGCCATCACGCAGACCGTGCAATGCGTGGCCGGTGTCACCGCCTTGGCCGTGCAGCGCATCAAGGCCGAGCTGTTGCCGCGCTACCCGAACGTCGACGACGTGGTGGCGCTGGAGCACGGTTACGGCTGCGGTGTCGCCATCGACGCACCCGATGCCGTGGTGCCCATTCGCACGCTGCGCCACATCAGCCTGAACCCGAACTTCGGCGGTGAGGTGATGGTCGTCAGCCTGGGCTGCGAGAAGCTGCAGCCGGAACGCCTGCTGCCGCCGGGCAGCTTTTCGATCGTCGACGAACGCCAGCCGGATGGCGCCGCACTCGACGTGGTCTGCCTGCAGGACGAGGCGCATGTCGGCTTCATGGCCATGGTCGACGCCATCGTGCGGCAGGCCCAGCCGCACCTGCAGCGCCTGAACGCCCGCCGCCGCGAAACCGTGCCGGCCAGCGAACTGGTGGTGGGTGTGCAGTGCGGCGGCAGCGACGCGTTTTCCGGCGTCACCGCCAACCCGGCGGTCGGCTTCTGCACCGACCTGCTGGTGCGTGCCGGCGCGAGCGTGATGTTCTCGGAAGTGACCGAGGTGCGCGACGGTATCGATCAGCTCACTTCGCGCGCCAGCACACCCGAGGTGGCGCAGGCCATGATCCGCGAGATGGCCTGGTACGACGCCTACCTGCAGCGCGGCAGTGTCGACCGCAGCGCCAACACCACGCCAGGCAACAAGGCCGGTGGCCTGTCCAACATCGTCGAAAAGGCGATGGGCTCGATCGTCAAGTCGGGCACGGCGCCGATCACGGGTGTGCTGTCGCCGGGCGAGAAGCTGAAGATCAAGGGCTTGACCTACGCCGCCACACCGGCCAGCGACTTCATCTGCGGCACGCTGCAACTGGCCGCGGGCATGAACCTGCACGTCTTCACCACCGGCCGCGGCACGCCCTACGGCCTGGCGATGGTGCCGGTGGTCAAGGTCAGCACCCGCACCGAGCTCGCCGAGCGCTGGCCCGACCTGATCGACGTCGACGCCG
>CAMTUD010000081.1:0-11550 GCA_947084805.1 uncultured beta proteobacterium
CACCCCCTCAAGGCGAGCAGCGCAGGGGAGTCGGCGCGCAGCGCCGACCGCCACAGTCGGCGACGCCGCCGGGTACCGCCTGCCGCGACCCGCCACTGAACACGCGCGGACACGGACCAACGTCCGCAAAGGGCCGCAAGCAGCCGCTGACCCGCTTCAGCTACGACACTCGATAGACTCTCAAGGCGCAAGGAACACCCTGACATGCAAATCGCACTGATCGGCTACGGCGAGGTCGGTCGCATCCTGGCCGAGGACCTGCGCACGCAGGGCATCGCCGTCAGCGCCTACGACTTGAAGCTCGACAGCGCACACGGCCAGCCGTTGCGTGAACACGCGGCGCGCCACGGTGTCACGCTGGGGGCGGCGCATGCGCAGGCGGTGCACGGCGTCGATATCGTGATCTCGGCCGTCACCGCCAGCCAGACCGTTCCCGTGGCTTCGGCCTGCGCGTCTGCACTCAAGCCGGGCGCGTTTTTCCTCGACTTCAACTCGGCCTCGCCCGGCGCCAAGATCCGGGCCGGCGGCATCGTCGATGCAGGGGGCGGGCGCTACGTCGAAGGCGCGGTGATGACGACGCTGCCGCCCTACCGCATCCGCGTGCCGCTGCTGCTGGGCGGGCCCCATGCCGCCGCGCTGAAGCCACAACTCGACACGCTGGGCTTTGCGGCCGAAATCGCCAGCGAACAGCTCGGCGTGGCCAGCGCCACCAAGATGTGTCGCAGCATCGTCATCAAGGGCCTGGAGGCCATGGTCATCGAGGCCTACATCACTGCCCGTCACTACGGCGTGGAAGACGCGGTGATCGCGTCCTTCCAGGAGACGTACCCCGGCATCGCCTGGGAACACCAGGGTGCCTACCTCTTCCAGCGTGTCATCGAACACGGCCGCCGCCGCAGCGAAGAATTGCAGGAGGTGGCGCAGACGGTGCGCGAAGCCGGGCTCGAGCCCTTCAGCGCCAACGGCACTGCCGAGCGCCAGGCCTGGGTGGCCGACCTCGGCGACACCGGCGTTTTCGGCCAGCGCGGCACACCAGGCTTTGCACGCAGCACCGACTGGCGCGTGGAAGCCGACCGCATCCTCGAGGCCCTGGCTCGGCAGCCGCGGCCGCGGTGAGATGAAGACGCAGGTGCTCATCGTCGGCGGCGGCCCCGCCGGCCTGCTGCTGTCGGAGCTGTTGCACCGCCGGGGCATCTCAAGCATCGTGCTCGAGCGCCAGACACGTGAACACGTGCTGGCGCGCATACGCGCCGGCGTGCTGGAAAGCACCACCGTCGACGTGCTGCGCGCCAACGGACTTGCCGAGCGCATGGACCACGAGGGCCACGCGCACGATGGCATGCGCATCGCCTGGGCTGGCCGCGATTCCTTCTACGTCGACACCTTTGCCACCCTGGGCCGGCGCTTCATGGTCTACGGCCAGACTGCCGTGCAGGAAGACCTGTACGCCGCCGCCGACCGCCGCAGCCAGCCCGTGCTGACCGAGGTGCAGAGCGTGGTGCTGCACAACTTCGACGGCAGCGCCGGCGCAAAACCCTGGGCCAGCTTCACGCGCCGCGGCGAGGCGCTGCGCGTGGACTGCGAGTTCGTGGCCGGCTGCGACGGTTTCCATGGTGTCTCGCGGCGCAGCATCCCCGAGGGGGTGCGCAAGGAATACGAGAAGGTCTACCCCTTCGGTTGGCTGGGTGTGCTGGCACGCGTGAAGCCCCTGTCCGACATCACCTACGCCAACCACCCACGCGGCTTTGCGCTGGCCAGCTACCGCAGCGCTGAACTGTCGCGCTACTACGTGCAGGTGCCGCTGGACGACAAGGTGGAAGACTGGCCCGACGAACGCTTCTGGCCCGAGCTGAAGGCACGTTTTCCGGCCGAGATGGCGGCGGCCATCACCGAGGGTCCGAGCATCGAGACGAGCATCGCGCCGCTGCGCAGCTTCGTCAGCGAGCCCATGCGCTACGGTGCACTCTTCCTGTGTGGTGACGCGGCGCACATCGTGCCGCCCACCGGTGCCAAGGGGCTGAACCTGGCGGTCAGCGACGTCTTCTATCTCGCCCGCGCCATGGGCCGCTGGTACGGTCGCGGCGACGCCGCGCTGCTCGACAGCTACAGCGCCATGGCCTTGCGCCGCGTCTGGAGCAGTGTGCGCACCTCGTGGTACCTGACAAACCTGCTGCACCGTTTCCCGCACTTCAGCGGGTTCGACCAGAAGGCGCAGGAGTACGAGCTCGATTACCTGAAGTCGTCGCGCCATGCGCTGGCGGCGCTGGCCGAGCAGTACGCTGGCCTGCCCTTCGAAGAAGAAGACGCCCAGCCATGAGCAACTGCACCAAGACCCCGGGCTGGCTGGACTGGTGTGTCGGCCCGAGCAAGCCGCGTTTCACGCCGCCGCCGGGCAGCGTCGACGCGCACTGCCACGTCTTCGGCCCGGGCGCCGAATTTCCCTACGCGCCCGAACGCAAGTACACGCCCTGCGACGCAGGCAAGGCGCAGCTGTTCGCGCTGCGCGACCAACTGGGCTTTGCACGCAACGTCATCGTGCAGGCCACCTGCCACGGTGCCGACAACCGCGCGCTGCTCGACGCCTGCGCAGCCAGCGGCGGCCGCGCGCGCGGCGTGGCCACTGTCAAGCGCAGCGTGAGCGATGCCGAACTGCAGGCCCTGCACGCAGCCGGCGTGCGTGGCGTGCGCTTCAACTTCGTCAGGCGCCTGGTCGACTTCACGCCGCGTGACGAACTGATGGAGATCGCCGGTCGCGTCGCGCGGCTGGGCTGGCATGTCGTCGTCTACTTCGAGGCGGTGGACCTGCCCGCGCTGTGGGACTTGTTCACCGCGCTGCCGAGCACCGTCGTCGTCGACCACATGGGCCGGCCCGATGTCACGAAGGCCGTCGACGGCCCCGAGTTCAGGCTGTTCATGCAGCTCATGCAACGGCACCCGAACGTGTGGAGCAAGGTCAGCTGCCCCGAGCGCCTGAGCGTGGCCGGCCCGCCGGCGCTGAACGGTGAACGCGAGGCCTACCGCGACGTGGTGCCCTTCGCGCGCCGCATCGTCGAGACTTTTCCCGACCGTGTGCTCTGGGGCACCGACTGGCCGCACCCCAACCTGAAGGGCCACATGCCCGACGACGGGCTGCTGGTCGACTTCATCCCGCACATCGCAACCACGGCCGAACTGCAGCGCAAACTGCTCGTCGACAACCCGATGCGCCTGTACTGGCCCGAGGAAACCTGATGTCGCTGGACAAACCGTATCTCGATATTCCCGGCACGACGATCTTCGACGCCGAGCAGAGCCGCAAGGGTTACCACCTCAACCAGTTCTGCATGAGCCTGATGTCGGCAGACAACCGTGCGCGTTTCAAGGCCGACGAACGCGCCTACCTCGACGGCTGGCCGATGAGCGAAGAGCAGAAGCAGGCCGTGCTGGCGCGCGACCTGAACCGCTGCATTGCCGCCGGCGGCAACATCTACTTCCTGGCCAAGATCGGCGCCACCGACGGAAAGAGCTTCCAGCAGATGGCCGGCAGCATGACGGGCATGACGGAAGACGGGTACCGCCAGATGATGCTGGCCGGCGGCCGGTCCATCGACGGCAACCGCCGTCTCGGCGAAGACGGTGATGCCCAGCCGCACCGCCAGCCGCAGGGCGCAGGCCGCTGAGATGGCGCGTGTCACCGCAACGGTCTACACCAGCCACGTGCCGGCCATCGGCGCCGCGCTCGACCTGGGCAAGCAGGACGAGCCCTACTGGCAGCCCGTCTTCGCCGGCTACGACTTCGGCAGACAGTGGCTGAAGGACGACCCGCCCGACGTGATCTTCCTCGTCTACAACGACCACGCCAACGCCTTCAGCCTCGACCTGATTCCGACCTTCGCCATCGGCACCGCGGCCGAATACGCCATCGCCGACGAAGGCTGGGGCCCGCGCCCGGTGCCCAAGGTCATCGGCCACCCGGAACTGGCCGCGCACATCGCGCACAGCGTGATCCAGGACGACTTCGACCTCACCATCGTCAACCGCATGGCGGTGGACCACGGGCTGACCGTGCCACTGAGCCTGATGTGCGGCGCGCTCGACCCGGCCACCCAGGCCTGGCCCTGCCCGGTGATCCCCTTCGCCGTCAACGTGGTGCAGTACCCGGTGCCCAGCGGCCGGCGTTGTTTCCAGCTGGGCCGCGCCATCCGCGAGGCCGTCGCCAGTTACGACGCGCCGCTGAAGGTGCAGGTCTGGGGCACCGGCGGCATGAGCCACCAGCTGCAGGGCCCGCGCGCCGGGCTCATCAACCGCGCCTGGGACCAGCGTTTCCTCGACCGCCTGATCAACGAGCCCGCAGCGCTGGCGCAGCTGCCACACATCGACTACGTGCGCGAGGCGGGCAGCGAGGGCATCGAGCTGGTGATGTGGCTCGTCGCGCGGGGTGCAATGAGCGACATCGCGCCGAAGGTGCTGCACCGCTTCTATCACGTGCCTGCCAGCAACACGGCAGTCGGACACCTCATCCTGGAGAACATCGAATGACCATCAAGGTCGCCCTCGCGGGCGCCGGCGCCTTCGGCATCAAGCACCTCGACGCGATGAAGCTCATCGCGGATGTCGAGGTGGTGTCGCTGGTGGGCCGTGAACTCGGCAAGACGCAGGAAATTGCCGGCCGCTACGGCATCCCGCACGTCAGCACCGATCTGGCCGACAGCCTGGTGATGGCCGAGGTCGACGCCGTGCTGCTGTGCACGCCCACGCAGCTGCACGCCGCGCAGGCCCTGGCCTGCCTGGACGCCGGCAAACACGTGATGGTGGAGATACCGCTGTGCGACCGCCTCGCCGACGGCCATGCCGTGGTGCAGCGCCAGCGCGAAACCGGCAGGGTCGCGATGTGCGGCCACACCCGCCGCTTCAACCCCAGCCACCAGTGGGTGCACCGCAAGATCACGGCGGGCGAGTTCTGCGTCCAGCAGATGGACGTGCAGACCTACTTCTTCCGCCGCACGAACATGAACGCGCTGGGCCAGCCGCGCAGCTGGACCGACCACCTGTTGTGGCACCACGCCGCGCACACCGTCGACCTTTTCGCCTGGCAGGTGGGCAGCCCCATCGTCAAGGCGAACGCGCTGCAGGGGCCCATCCACCCCACGCTGGGCATCGCGATGGACATGAGCGTGCAGCTGCAGGCGGCCAACGGGGCCCTCTGCACGCTGAGCCTGTCTTTCAACAACGACGGCCCGCTCGGTACCTTCTTCCGCTACATCGGCGACACCGGCACCTACCTTGCGCGCTACGACGACCTCTACAACGGCAAGGAAGAGAGGATCGACGTCTCTGACGTGGACGTGTCGTTGAACGGCATTGAACTGCAGGACCGCGAATTTTTCGCCGCCATCCGCGAAGGCCGCGAGCCGAACGCCAGCGTGGCGCAGGTGCTGCCGTGCTACGAGGTGCTGCATCAACTGGAGCAACAACTGCAATGAACACCCGCCGCATCGGCCCCTTCGAAGTCAGCCCCATCGGCCTGGGCTGCATGAACCTGAGCCATGCCTACGGCACGCCGCCGCCCGAGGCGGATGCCGAGGCGCTGCTGCTCGACGCGCTGGACCAGGGCGTCACGCTTTTCGACACCGCCGCGCTCTACGGTTTCGGCGCCAACGAGACGCTGGTCGGCCGCGTGCTGCAACGCCACCGCAGCCGCATCGTGCTGTGCAGCAAGGGCGGCATGACGGGCCAGCCGGTGGGCCCCGGCGGGGCGTTGCAGCGGGTCATCGACGGCCGCCCGGAAGCCATCCGCCGCGACTGCGACGACAGCCTGCGCCGGCTGGGCACCGACCACATCGACGTCTACTACATGCACCGCTGGGACAAGAAGATCCCCATCGAGGACAGCGTGGGCGCGATGGCGCGGCTGGTCGAGGCAGGCAAGGTGCGCGCCATCGGCCTGAGCGAAGTCTCGGCCGCCACGCTGCGCCGCGCCCATGCGGTGCACCCGATAGCCGCGCTGCAGACCGAGTACTCGCCGTGGACACGCAACCCCGAGATCGCCGTGCTGCGCGCCTGCCACGAGATCGGCGCGGCCTTCGTCGCCTTCAGCCCGGTGGCGCGCGCCTTCCTCACCGGCAAGCTGCCCGATGTGGCGGCGCTGGAGCCCAAGGACATCCGCCGCGGCATGCCGCGCTTCGAGCCCGCCAACCACGCCGCCAATCTGGCGCTGCTGGCGGCGTGGCAGACGCTGGCGGCCGAGGCGGGCTGCACGCCGGCGCAACTGTCTCTGGCCTGGCTGCTGGCGCGTGGCGGGCACGTCATCCCGATTCCGGGCACGACAAGCCGCGCGCACCTCAAGGAGAACCTGGCCGCCTCGGCGGTCACGCTGCCTGCGGATCTGGTGGCGCGCATCGACACCGTGTTCGAACCCGCACGCATCGCCGGCGGACGCTATGGCGCGCAAAGCCAGTCCGAGGTGGACACCGAGCAATTTCCGGGCTGAACGGCCCGGACGGGTTGTCGGCGGCGCCTACTGCTCGGCGAAGGCGCGCTCGATGACGAAGTCGCCGGGCTTGGTGGTGTTGCCTTCCTTGAACTGGCGCTCTTCGAGCATGCGCTTCAGGTCACGCAGCATGGCCGGGCTGCCGCAGATCATCACGCGGTCCACCGCCGGGTCCAGGGGCGGCACACCCAGGTCGGTGAAGAGCTTGCCGCTTTCGATGAGCTCGGTCATGCGGCCCATGTTCCTGTACGACTCGCGCGTCACCGTGGGGTAGTAGCGCAGTTTGTCGGTCACCAGTTCGCCCAGGAATTCGTGCTGGGGCAGGTGTTCCACCAGCATGTCGTGGTAGGCCAGTTCGTCCTTGATGCGCACACCGTGCACCAGCACCACCTGCGCGAACTTGTCGTAGGTTTCGGGGTCGCGCACGATGCTCATGAAGGGCGCCAGCCCGGTGCCCGTGCCCAGCAGGTACAGGCGCTTGCCCGGTAGCAGGTAGTCGATGAGCAGCGTGCCCGTGGGCTTCTTGCCGACGATGATGGTGTCGCCAACCTGGATGTGCTGCAGCCGGCTGGTCAAGGGGCCGTCGGGCACCTTGATGCTCAGGAATTCCAGGTGGTCTTCGTAGTTGGCGCTGACGATGCTGTAGGCACGCAGCAGCGGCTTGCCGTTGACGCGCAGGCCGATCATCGTGAAGTGGCCGTTCGAAAAGCGCAGCGCCGGGTCGCGTGTGGTCGTGAAGCTGAAGAGGCGGTCGGTCCAGTGGTGAACGCTCAGCACGCGTTCTTCGAGGAAGGCACTCATGGCGGAACTGCTCTCGGAAGGGGCGCCGAGTTTAACGGCTGTACTCAGGGTTATTCCTGACGCGCCCGGCGTGCCTGGGCCGCCGGTTGCGCCATCTCGGCGAAGAAGTCGTAGAGGTGCTGCGCCGCGGGCGCCAGCCTGCGCCCGTTGCGGCAGATCAGCCCGACGTGGCGCGTGACGACAGGCCCGTCCAGCGGCACGCTCACCAGCAGCGGGTGGTCCTTGCCGGGCATCGCCATCGCCGGCACCGCGGCCACGCCCAGTCCTGCTTCCACCAGGCCCAGCAGGGTGGTGACGTGCTGGGCCTCGCACACCGGCACGGGCCGCAGGGCCGCTCCGGCCAGCGCCTGGTCGAGCAGCACCCGGTTGCCCGAGCCCTGTGCGATGGCGATGAAGTCGTAGCCCGCCAGGTCGGCCCAGGCCACGCGCCGCTTCCTCGCCAGCGCATGGTCGCGCCGGCAGGCGGCGACGAAACGTTCCTCGCGCAGCGGCGTGAACTGAAGTTCGGGCTCCTGGCTGCCGATGAAGTTCAGGCCGAAGTCGGCCTCGCCGCGCACCACCGCGCCCAGCACCTCGTTGGCGCCGGCGTCCAGCACCTTGACGCGGATCTTCGGAAACTGGTCGCGGAAGCGCTGCACCACCTGCGAGACGTAGTAATACACCGTCGACGGCACGCAGGCGATGGTGACCTCGCCCATGCGCGTGGCCTCCACGCCGCGCATGGCCAGCAAGGTTCCGTCCAGGTCGTCCAGCAGCGCCTTGACCTTGTGCGCGAAGTCGCGGCCCATCGCGGTCAGGCTGACGCGGCGGGTCGTGCGGTCGAGCAGGCGCACGCCGAGCGCTTCTTCCAGCTTGTCGATGCGGCGGCTGAAGGCCGGCTGCGAGATGTGGACGGCTTCCGCTGCACGGCTGAAGTTGCCCAGTTCGGCCACCGCGCGGAAGGCCTGCAGGTCGTTCAGGTCGAAAGCGATGGCCATGCACGCGGCTCCGTCGGATTGATGTTCATTGTGGATCAATGCATCAGCACTGTGCAATTCACAGGCATGGATGAAGCGCGCAGTATCCGCTTCCATGACACCGCTCACCGTTCCCTGCGTCCTGATGCGTGCCGGCACCTCGCGCGGGCCGTTTTTCCTCCGCGAGTGGCTGCCCGCGGGTGACGAGGCGCGTGACCAGGCGCTGATCGGCGCCATCGGCGCGTCCGACCTGCTGCAGGTGGACGGCGTGGGCGGCGGCAGCACGCTCACCAGCAAGGTGGCCATCGTCTCGAAGAGCACGCAGCCCGACTGCGACGTCGACTACCTCTTCGCCCAGGTCGGCGTCGGCGACAGGAGTGTCGACACGCGCCCCAACTGCGGCAACATGCTTTCGGGGGTAGGGCCCTTTGCCATCGAGCAGGGCCTGGTGGCGGCCACCGAGGGCACGACGCGGGTGCGCGTCTACAACGTCAACACCCGTTCGCGCGTCGACGTCACGGTGCAGACGCCGAACTGCCGGGTGGTCTACGAAGGTCGCACCGGCATCGACGGGGTGGCCGGCACGGCGGCGCCGATACAGCTCGACTTCCTCGACGCGTGGGGCGCGGTCACGGGCTCGGTGTTCCCCACCGGCCGCCGCATCGACTGCATCGACGGCATCGAGCTCACCTGCATCGACGCGGCCATGCCACTGATGATCGTGCGCGCCGCCGACCTGGGGCTGAGCGGTCTCGAGGCGCCGGCCGAACTGGACGCCGACCGCCCCCTGCTGGCGCGCCTGGAAGCACTGCGCCGCGCCGCGGGTGAGCTGATGGGCCTGGGCGACGTGAGCGCCAGCGTCATCCCCAAGCCGGTGATCGTCAGCGCCGGGCACGACGCGCACAGCATCACCTCACGCTACTTCACGCCGCGGCGCTGCCACGCGTCGCATGCCGTCACCGGCGCCATCGGCGTGGCGGCGGCGTTTGCGCTGCCGTGCACGGTCGCCAGCAGCGGCCTGCAGCAGGCCGGCGCTCGCGGCGTGGCCGTGCTGCATCCGCAGGGCCGCATCGACGTGCAGGTCGAGATCGAAGGCGAGGGCGCTGCTGCCGCCATCCGCCGTGCCGCGCTGCTGCGCACGGCCCGAAAGATCCTGCAGGGTGAATTGCACATCCCTGCCTACGTGTTTTCCAAACCCATCGAAGGAGACAAGCCCATGAACCCGCTCAAGAACCTCGCCAAGCCGCTGATGGCCGCCGCACTGGCCGCGGCCGCGCCGCTGGCGCTGGCCGCCTATCCGACCAAGACCATCACCATCGTCGTGCCCACGGCCGCCGGCGGCGGCAACGACGCGATGGCGCGCACCATCGCGCAGAAGCTGGGGCCGCTGCTGGGCCAGACCCTCATCGTCGACAACCGCGCCGGCGCCAACGGCAGCATCGCCAGCGAATACGTGGCGCGCGCCACGCCCGACGGCCACACGCTGATGCTGGGCTACATCGCCACGCACAGCATGAATCCGGCGCTGCAGAAGCTGCGCTACGACCCGGTGGCCGACTTCGAGCCCATCGGGCTGGTGGGCTATTCGCCGACGCTGATGGTGGCCAACGCCAACGTGCCGGTGAAGGACGTGCGCGATCTGGTGGCGCAGCTGAAAGCCAAGCCCGACAAGTACACCTACGCCAGCGCCGGCAATGGCACCGCGCCGCACTTCGCGGCCGAGCTGTTCAAGGTGAACGCCGGTGTGGTGATGCTGGGCGTGCCCTACAAGGGTTCGGCGCCGGCCATCAGCGACACCATCGGCGGTCAGACGCAGTTCATGTTCCCCAGTTTCTTCACCGCGCTGCCGCACGTGAAGAGCGGCAAGCTCAAGGCGATGGCCATCGCCGGCCCGAAGCGTTCACCGCTGCTGCCCGACGTGCCGACGCTGAAGGAAGCCGGTGTCGACGGCGTCGACGTGCAGCAGTGGTATGCCTTCTTCGCGCCGGCCAAGACGCCCAAGGCAGTGATCGAGCAGCTGAACAAGGCGCTGAACCAGGTGCTGAACGACAAGGAAGTCGTCAAGCGCATCGAAGACCATGGCGCCGATGTCGAAACCAGCACACCCGAACAGCTGGGCGCGCTGGTGAAGAGCGAGCTCGTGAAGTGGAAAGCCGTGGTGCAGAAGGCCAAGCTCACGGCCGAGTGAACGCCGTGCATGCGCCAGAATCCGCGGCCTGTCGCCGCTCGAACCCGAGGCCCGCACCGTGAACACCCCTGAACAAGACCTGGCCGCCTGGGTCGGCCGCAGCGAAACCGTGCTCGACACGATCGGCCCGACACCCGTGGCCGCCCTGACGGCCACGCTGGACCATCCGGCCGCGCCGGTGCCCGCCGGCACGCCACTGCCCGCGCTGTGGCACTGGCTCTACTTCCTGCCGCTGCACCGGCAAAGCGAGATCGGCCCTGACGGCCATGCCAAACGCGGCGGTTTCCTGCCGCCGGTGCCACTGCCGCGGCGCATGTGGGCGGGCAGCCAGTTCGAGTTCCATGCGCCGGTGCGCGTGGGGGACGAAGTGGCGCGCAAGAGCACCATCGCCGACGTGACGCAGAAGTCAGGCCGCAGCGGCAGGCTGGTGTTCGTGAAGGTGAAGCACGAGCTGTTCTGCAACGGCGCCGAAAGCCCGGCGCTGACCGAGTTCCACGACATCGTCTACCGCGAGGCAAGGCAGCCGGGCGATGTCGAACCGCCGCCGCTTGCCGCGCCCACCGGCGCGGCGTGGCAGCGCGAGATCGTGCCCGACGACGTGCTGCTCTTCCGCTACAGCGCGCTCACCTTCAACGGCCACCGCATCCATTACGACCGCCGCTACGTCACCGAGGTCGAAGGCTACCCGGGCCTCATCGTGCACGGCCCGCTGATCGCCACGCTGCTGATGGACCTGCTGCGCCGCCATGCACCCGAGGCCGAAGTCGCGAGCTTCCGCTTCAAGGCCGTGCGGCCGACTTTCGACCTGCATCCGTTCCGGGTGAACGGCCAGCGTGACGGCCAAACCGTGAAGCTGTGGGCCCAAGACCACGAGGGCTGGCTCACGATGGATGCCGTGGCGACCTTGAGGGCATGAGATGAGCTCGACGCCTGCTGGTGGCCCGTTGCGGACGTTCGCGTCCGGCCGCTTTCTGCGTTCGACGCTTCTCGCGCGACGCGCCAGGCGGCACCCGGCGGCGTCGCCGACTGTGGCGGTCGGCGCTGCGCGCCGACTCCCCTGCGCTGCTCGCCTTGAGGGGGTGCCGCATAACTCACTTCGTTCGCTGCGCTCACTGCGTTCAAACAGGATGCGGCAA
>CAMTUD010000082.1:0-31168 GCA_947084805.1 uncultured beta proteobacterium
ACACCGTGCGCAATGCCCACAGCCGCGTGGATCAACCCGCCACCATCGGAGATCAGCACCCCGAGAACATCATCGACCTGCACAGTAAATTCATGACGCCGGGTGCAGCAAAGTCATTGACACGTTCCGCGGCGTTGACAGGACATCCGCCAGTGGCGCGGGCTCGCGCGTCTTGGCAAGATGCCTCGCATGCTCGGCATGCGTGACCTCAAGCCTCGGGATCTGCAGGGTCTGTCGCAAGAGGCCCTCACGGCGCTGGCCGCACAGATGCTCGGGCACATCGAGCAGCAGGCCCGGGATCTGGAGGTCCAGCAAAAGCTGCTGCAGCGCAAGGACCGCGACATCGCCTGGCGCGACGCGAAGATCGAGAAGATCACGTTCGAGCTGGCACGCCTGAAGCGCTGGAAGTTCGGCGCCAAGAGCGAAGCGATGAGCGCCGAGCAGCGGCAGATGTTCCAGGACACGCTGCTCGAGGACGAGGCCGACCTGGAGGCGCAACTCGCCGCCCTGCAGGCCGCGTTGCCCAAGACGCAGCCCAAGCCCAAGGACGCGCCTCGTCGCCCGCGCCGTCAGGCACTGCCCGACCATTTGCGCCGCGTCGAGCATCGGCATGAGCCCGAGGACACGACCTGCCCGACACCGGCGTGCGGCCAGCCGATGACGCGCGTGGGCGAGGACGTGAGCGAACGCCTGGACATCGTGCCGGCGGAGTTCTTCGTGCACCGCCACATCTACGGCAAGTGGACCTGCCGCTGCTGCCAGCGCCAGGGGATCGGGCGCCTGGTGCAGGAGCCGGCCGAGCCGCAGATCATCGACGGCGGCATCGCCGCCAGCGGGTTCGCGGCACACATCCTGATCAGCCGCTTCGTCGACCACCTGCCGTACTACCGGCAGGAGACCATCAACGCCCGGTCCGGCGTGCACACGCCGCGCTCGACCCTGGCGCGCACCGCCGGCAACGCCGGTGGCGCGCTGTTCCCGCTGTTCGAGGCCCACAAGCGCTTCGTGTTGAGCTGTCCCGTGCTGCATGCTGACGAGACGCCGGTGTCGATGCTGGACCCGGGCGCGGGCAAGACCAAGCGGGCCTACATCTGGGCTTACGCACGCGGCGAATTCGATGCCCAGCAGGGCGTGATCTACGAGTTCTGCCTGGGTCGAGGCTCGCAGTACCCGGTGGCCTTCCTGGGCGCGGCGCAAGGTCCACCGGGCTCAACGACCCAGGACCAGCCGGCGTGGCAAGGCACCCTGGTGTGCGACCAGTACGGCGGGTACGACGCAGTGCTCGACAAGCGCGTGTACCCGCAGCGCATCGCCGCCCATTGCGCCGCGCACGCCCGACGGAAATTCGACGAGTTGCTTGGCACCAGCGAGGTGGCCAAGGAGGCGATCAAGCGCATCGCCTGGATCTACCACGTCGAAGGCCAGTTCAAGGGCATGGACGCGCAGCAGCGCCAAGCGGCGCGGGAGCAGCTCACGCGGCCGCTGTGGAAGGAACTGCACGTCTGGCTCAGGCTCGAGCGCGGCCGCGTGCCTGACGGCGGATCGATCGCCGCGGCGATTGACTACAGCCTGAACGCCTGGGATGCGCTGACGCGGCACCTCGAAGACGGGGCGGTGCCGATCGACAACAACTTCATCGAGCGGCAGATCAAACCCTGGGCAATGGGACGCCGCGCATGGCTGTTCTGCGGCAGCGAGTTGGCCGGCCAGCGTGCGGCGATCGTCATGAGCTTGGTGCAGTCGGCCAAGCTCAACGGGCATGATCCCTGGGCCTACCTGCGCGACGTGCTGGAGAGCCTTCCGAGCCACCCCAACCGCCGCATCGAAGAATTGCTGCCGCACCGTTGGCAAAAACCGGCCGCCTGATCGCTGGTCGGCCAGAACGCCGTCAGCCCGACGGCTTCATGTCACGGGGGACGGCAGGCCGGTCACGCTTGAACGGCCGCCGCGAGTACATCCTGCGAGACGGTAGGAGTGGCCCGGACCAGATCGCGCGCGAAGCTTGCCACCTCGGCACGGCTCAAAGGCGAGAGGTCCTTGAACTCTTCGCGGTTCTTGATCAGAGCCTCTTCGGAGCTCTCTTCTACAAGCGACGCAGAAAGCTGGGCGAGAACCTTTCTGGCGTAGTTGCGCGCAGCTTCGAACAAGGCGTCGACCTTGGGGCTACTTTTGAATCGAACCCAATCCTGTTCCACCTCAGGCAACCACTCGTCATCGGCCCTGATGACGATCGAGTAGCGCTTGGCGAATCGTGCACGGCCATCGATGACAGGCTCGGATCCCACCACCCAACTCGGGGAGCCGACGAGGCGCCCATTCACCCAAAACGCGATCCCTTGGTACATGGTGGACCTGGCTGTCCGGGTCGAGTCGACAACATAGGCTTCGGCCGGCGGGCAGTCGTCAATTTGAAGCTCCGTGCGCTCGATGAGACCCGTCTGATCAGCCAGCGCCACTGACTCGCCATTAACCCGCACGACGAACTGCGGGTCATGCACAAAGCGGGCCGCCAGGATCTCGCGGATGCGGTTCGGATCCGGCAGATGCCGCTCGACGATGACCGAGAGTCTGGTGCCGTGCCCCCGCCTAATGAATGACCGCTCCTCCTCGATCTTGAAGGGTGTCTCCTGGCTCTGTGTTCCGATCTCGAAGATCGCGCCCTTGTCCTCGCGCCACGTTTCCACCGAGTACCGGCTTGCGAAGCACAACAAGCCGTGGCGACCGACGCCATTGCGGCCGTAAGCACGGCGCCGCCAATCCTTTCGCTCTGGCGGGAACTCGACTTCGGAGCTTTGATGTTTGGTCCGGTCATAGCCAAGCTTCATCCAACGGCCCCTGAACTGCGCGGCGGTCATGCCGTGCCCATCGTCTTCGACTGTCAGGGTCAACTCACGGGTTGTAGGGATCGTGAGATCCACGAGCGAAGCGCCCGCATCCCAGGCGTTGGCCACAAGTTCGGTAAGCGCGACCTCGGCATCCTGCGCGATGCGCCCGAGCGTGCGCACAAGATAGTTCTCCTCGAAGAGCGAGCCGGTCAACTCATCACTGCGCCTTTTTGGCCTTGCCATCGTCTATCTCCTTGCTTCAGCGTCCGCGGCTCAGCCAACGAAGATGTCGCGCACTCGTTCAAACGGCATGCCCGTCTCGGCAGCGCGGCGCGCCTTGCGCTCGAGCACATGGTTGAGAGGCAGCTCGCGATCAAGCATCTCGAACAGGTCGAGCCCATCCATGCAGATCACACGCTTGCCTCGGCCGAAGGCAACCAAGCCATCCTCCGTGAAGCCACTGTTACTGACGAACAGGCCACGTGCCCACGCAGCCTTTTGCTCAAGCTTTCCATGGAAGGTGTGCAGATCGGCCGCGCCTGTCGGCGCCGACTGCCACTTCGCTTCGATCAGGTAGGTCTCGCCTTGCAGCACAAAGCTCCCATCGATCTGCTCTCCACGGATGCGGAAGGGCTCGCGCGCTTCCAGACCGAAGACATTGAAGATGTCACGCAGCCAAGTCTCGAAGGCGTAGCCGCGCGGCTGCGGCTGCAACGCAGAGATGTCGATGAGCTGCTGCTTCAAGGCCGAGATCCTCGGACGATCGAACGCAGTCTTCGGCGGCACGCCCGGCGGCGCCTCAGGATCGGGGTTTCCCTGCATGCGGTTGAGCAGTGAGATGAGGCGTCCTTCAGCATTGCGGACCCATTCCTCCCGACCACGGTCCTTGCGGGTGGATTCACGGTATTCCCACAAGGCCTTGAGCGTTTTGACCGATGCAGCGACGTCGACCTTGTTCAGGTAGCAGCGCAGGCGCCGGGCCTTTGACGTACCCTGGTCTCGATAAGCCGGATCGTCAATGTCGACGTTGAGCTCCTCAGCGAAGAAGACGGACATCGACCGGTCGGAAAAGTCCAGTACGTACCCTCCCCCCATCTCAAAGAGATCGTCGATGAGCTTCATGTCGAGGGAACGGATGTTGGACATCGAGTTGTTCTCGCCGATATAGAAGTTCTGGCACAGCGCGCTGTCGGATGAAGGGGCCAAAGGGACTGATGGCCTCGGCGCTCATCGTATGCGATGCCCTTCCCATCGCACCACGCTGAAGCAGCGGCTCGGCTGGGCCTCACGTGGCAACCGCTGGCCGCTTTCGCATCGGGCCGGGACCCACATTCGACGCATTACTGCCGTCAAAACCGCTGCGAAGCAGTCCCTGGCGCCGACCGCCGCGATCACCGCGATAAGCATGTTTGGCAGGGCCGCTATGCCTAAAACAAAGGTCTAGTCGTCCACGGTGAACACGATCAGCGCAACATCCAACGGGTTGCATGTGAACCAGTATTCGTTTTCCGACACTCGGCTCAAACCACGGGGGTGGTAGACCACGATGCCATCGTATTGGGTCAGGTTGTCGGTGATGTCGAACGCTGTCGCCTTGGCACCATGATCGACGAGATATGGCGTCGTCGACAAGTCGAGGGTGAAGGCGTAGACGATGTCGTGCGGCTGCTTACCCTGCGGGTGGCGGGCATGGTCGTGATCAAATCCTGGCACGTCCCAAAAATGGCTGGTCTCGTCGCGGTCCGTTCCCGTGCTTCGCACCAGCGCGAGCCTGTCTGTCTCGGCGAAGTCTTCTGTCGTAGTGGTCAATGAAAAGTTTCGGGCGATGACGCTTTCCCCGTGCCCGCGCGCGCCAAGTTCGGCGCGTAGCTCTCTCTCAAAATCTGACCAATCGGCCAAGACCACTTGTTTCATGTGTTCGTTGAGCAAAGAGTGTTTGTCAGCAGAGCGGCCCCGGCAGGCAGTCAAAGGAGGTCGCTGTTGTCCACTGGGAGTTACGCCTGCGGCGGCGCTGCAGGCTCGGCCGCGCCCGCGATCATCAACCGCAAAATCTCGCGCAGCTTGTCCAGTAGCTCGTCGAATGCGATCACGACCACGTCCCTCGACGAGTGCCGAAACAAATCAAGCGAGCGCTTTTCTTGGATCGTGGCCGGCGCCTTGCCGGCGATCACGATGCAGTGGACCGCCGAAACGTGCGTGTCCTTTAGCGCGGGGTCGTGCGACTTGGCCGCGAAGTTGTTCAGGAGCTGGAAGCGCTGATCGAGCACTTGCGCCATCGCGCTGGTCAGGTCTTTGTGTGGCGCGTACAGGTCGCCGCGAAACGTCTTGGCTTCAATCAGCTTCGTCGAGGGGCGCTTAATCTCAATGAGCGCGAGGCTGCCGGTGAACCGCTGCGCGAGCAAGAAGTCTACGATGCTCTCGCCCGCGCCGCCGACCATCGTGCCGCCGACGTGCGCCTGATCTTGGATCAAGATGACAGGATGCGGGAAGGCCAGCCCTAAGACGAAGGGATTGGCCTTGAAGAAGGCTTGCCACTTCGGCTCCGGAAGGTTTTTGCTGAGCATTTCCTCGATCTTGGAGATCAGCTCCTTCAATGTGACCTGCTCGATGACCGCCTTGAGCTCAATCAACTGCGAGGGCTGCTCGGCGGCGATCTTGGCGGCGTCATCGCGGATCACCGTGGCCGCTGCTAGCCGGTCGTCCGCGCTGCGGGTCTGCGCACGCCCGCCTAGCTTGACCAGCTCGTAGATTTCGCCTGGCTTCACCTTGGCGAAGCGGCGCTCGAACTGTACGGGGTCGGCGGCGTGTAGCAACTCATTGAAGGCCAGCAACTGGCGTTCGCGCAGCGATCTCGTGCGCGAGCGCGCTGTGATCGAGTCGATGGATCGCCTGATTGCCGAGAATCGGTCGATGCCCAGTTTGAACCTGGGCAGCTCGACCGATGCGCCATTGCCCGGCTCGATCACCAATTCAGTAATGCCGAGAATTTCAAGGATCGCCTGGGGGATGAGCCGATATTCCCACTTGAAGCCAAGCCCGTACTTGGCGTGGCGACCAAAGCCCATGGGCAGACTTTCGAGCATGCCGTCGAAGTCACTGATGGTCTCCGGCAGCCACCAGGGCTCTTCCTTGTCGGCCAGGATAGTGATCGTGGTCAGCTGGTCATACTTGGGGGTCAAAAACGTCGCGCGGTATGACGCCGACACCAAGGGCAACATGGTCAGCGCGCGCTCGGTCACTCGGGCCAGAAGGACGGTCTGCGGTGTCTTCTCGGCTCCGTCCTCTAGATGCGCCTGGCCATGGGCGTAGACCTCGACGCATTCTTCGCCGCCATGGCTCGACTTCTTCAACGACACCAGCATCGCCTCGGCGTCGGGGTTGGTGCCGGGTTCGAGGCCGTCAGTCGGCTCCACGTCGCGCGCTTGCTCGTCCTGTTCGCCGAAAGAATCGTCTTCGATGTCTTCTGGATTGCCCGTTTTGCCCTCGTTCTCCTGCGCCATCGATGCCCCTCGCCGATCTGGATGAATTGATCTTTGCCTGGATTTTCCCCGCAACAGGCATCGGGGCCGGCCAAGGCATGCGATGGGGCAGCGCCGCCATGCCAAGCGCCTGGCCGCCAAGCGGTATCGAATGACTTCTCCCCCTCCCGCAGGCCGGCGCCAGTATTCCCAAAGGCGCCACTGGCACTCTTGATGTCGAGCAGCCGGTCCATCCGGTAAACGGTCGTTTTCTGTACGGCTCGCTCGGTGCGTCGCTGGCCTCTGAATTCCATTGCTTTGGTTATAAACAAGCCGTAAAGTAATCAACGTACAGCCAAGGTACGTTTGATGATCATCGGATACGCCCGGGTCTCTACCCAGGACCAAAACCCACAGCTCCAGTTCGACGCCCTCACTGGCGCAAGCTGCGAGCAGGTCTTTCACGAGACCGCCACCGGCACCCTACGTGAGCGGCCAGAGCTGACAGCCTGCCTGCGAACCCTACGCCAGGGTGACGCCCTGATCGTTTGGAAGCTGGACCGGCTTGCCCGGTCGCTGAAGGACCTCGTGGAAATCATCCACGAGCTGAATCAGCGCGGCGTCGGGTTTCGCTCCCTGACCGAGTCGATCGACACCACCAGCTCAGGTGGCAGGCTGGTGTTCCACATTTTCGGAGCGCTCGCCGAGTTCGAGCACAGCCTTATTCGCGAACGCACCATCGCCGGCCTGGCGGCCGCTCGTGCGCGCGGGCGCAAGGGTGGTCGAAAGCCGGCACTGTCCCCCGCCGACGTTCGAAAGGCCGCAGCGATGCTCGCCGACCCAGCCATCACGAAGGCAGAGATCGCCAAACACTTTGGCGTCAGCCGCGTCACCCTGAACGCCGCGCTCAATCGCGCCGGCATCATCGATCCGCAGGCGGGCACGTCGAAGGTCGCGGCATGACCACCGCTGCCCTGTGCCAGACCGGCGGGCACCATTCGAAATCGCAGCATTTACTCCAGGCATCGAAAAGCGCTCCATGAACCAGCAATCTCTCTCATCCCTGATCTGGTCCGTGGCCGATCTGCTGCGCGGCGACTTCAAGCAAAGCGAATACGGCCGCGTGATCCTGCCTTTCACGGTGCTGCGGCGACTGGACTGCGTGCTCGCGCCGACCAAGGCCGAAGTGCTCAAGGAACACGCCGCGAAGCAGGCCGCCGCCATCGCGTTCGAACCCTTCGTCAAGCGCAAGGCGGGCCTGGATTTCTACAACGTGTCTTCGCTCGACATGGGCAAGCTCATGGGCGATCAAGACAACATCCGCGCCAACTTGGACAGCTACATCCAAGGCTTCGCGCCTGACGTGCGGTCGATCTTCGAACACTTCGACTTCGCCGCCACGGTCGAGCGGCTGCACAAGTCCAAGCTGCTCTACCTGGTCACCGAGAAGTTCGCCAACTTCAACTTGCACCCCACCCAGGTCAACAACATGCAGATGGGCCTGGTGTTCGAGGAGCTGATCCGAAAGTTCGCCGAGCTTTCCAACGAGACCGCCGGTGAACACTTCACCCCGCGCGAGGTCATCCGCCTGATGGTCAACCTGCTGTTCATCGAAGACAGCGACGGCCTGACCAAACCGGGCGTGGTGCGCACCATGTACGACCCGACCGCTGGCACCGGCGGCATGCTGTCGGTGGCGGGCGAGTACCTGGCCGAACTGAACCCCAAGGCCCGGCTGACGCTCTTCGGCCAGGAGCTGAACCCTGAGTCGCACGCCATCTGCAAGGCCGACATGCTGATCCGCGGCCAGGACATCAGCAACATCATCCTGGGCAACACGCTCAGCGACGATGGCCTCCTGGGCAAGCTGTTCGACTACATGCTGTCCAACCCACCCTTCGGTGTGGAGTGGAAGAAGATCGAGAAGGCGATCCGCGACGAGTACGAGAAGCAGGGCCACAACGGCCGCTTCGGGCCCGGCCTGCCGCGCGTATCGGACGGCTCGCTGTTGTTCTTGCTGCACCTGCTTAGCAAGATGCGCCCGGCCGTGCAAGGCGGCAGCCGAGTCGGCATCGTGCTCAACGGCTCGCCACTGTTCACCGGCGGTGCCGGTTCGGGCGAGTCCGAGATCAGACGTTATGTCCTGGAGAACGACCTGGTCGAGGCCATCGTCGCGCTGCCCACCGACATGTTCTACAACACCGGCATCAGCACCTATATCTGGATTCTGAGCAACCGCAAGCCCGACGACCGCAAGGGCTACGTGCAGCTCATCGACGCATCGAGCTTCTGGCAAAAGATGCGCAAGACCCTGGGCTCCAAGCGCAAGGAGATGAGCGACGAGCACATCGCGCAGGTGACCAAGATGTTCGGTGACTTCGTCGAAGCCAACTTGGTGACGGTGGTGGGTGCCGATGGCAAGGAGGCCGGTCGCCAGGTGCTGATGGACGGCGAGACGCTTCCCAACGCGCCGGCCGGTGGCAAGGTGAAGACCGTTCCGATCTCGCGCATCTTCCGCAACGACGAGTTCGGCTACCGCACCATCACCGTGGAGCGCCCGCTGCGCATGCGGTACCGCGTGACATCCAGCGTTGTCGAGATGCTTGCACGGTCTGCTCAGGACCTCATGCACAACCTGGTTGGTGATCCCAGCAGCAAAGCGGCTCTGGCGATGCTCTTGCACGATGAAGACCGTTCGTGGTCGGGCACGGACGAGTTCATGGCCGCCATCGAGGCTCAGAACAAGAAGCTGAAGCAACCACTGAAAAAGGCCGACTTCAAGACCTTCCTCAACGCGTGCGGCGAGCGGGACGAGACGGCAGGCCTGGCAAAAGACATCAAGGGCAACTTGATGCCCGACAGCAGCCTGCGCGACACCGAGAACGTGCCGCTGTCAGAAGACGTGAATACGTTTTTCAAGCGCGAGGTGCTGCCCCATGCCCCGGATGCCTGGATCGACCACGAGAAGACCAAGGTCGGCTACGAAATCCCGTTCAATCGGCACTTCTACGTCTTCGAGCCGCCGCGCGAGTTGGCAGAGATCGACACCGACCTGAAGAAGGTCACCGACCGCATCAAGGCCATGATTGAAGGGTTGTCGGCATGAGCACCGCGAGGTACGAGCTGTACAAAGACTCGGGGGTTGAGTGGCTCGGCAATGTCCCCTCACACTGGCGCGTCGACCGTTTGAAGGCATCCATTCACACCTGCCGGAACGGGATATGGGGAGAGGAGGCGCTGGACGACGAAAACGATACTCCGTGCGTGCGGGTTGCCGACTTTGACCGTCGCAGGCTGCGAGTCGAGCTGTCAGAGCCGACGATTCGAAACGTCACCGAAAAGGAGCGCATTGGCAGAGTTCTCCGCAAAGGTGATCTCCTGCTGGAGAAGTCCGGTGGTGGCGAGAACCAGCCAGTGGGATGCGTCGTCCTGTATGACGATGAACGCCCTGCCGTCTGCTCCAATTTCGTTGCTCGGATAGTGTCAGCAACTGGTCAAGACTCATCCTACTGGCGGTATGTACACGCGGCGGCATACGCGATCAGGCTCACTGTTGGCTCCATCAATCAAACCTCAGGCATCCAGAACCTAGACCAAGCCCGGTACCTCAACGAATACGCCGTCTTCCCTCCCCTGCCAGAGCAACAGGCCATCGCGGCATTCCTTGACCGCGAAACCGGCAAGATCGATGCCCTGGTCGAAGAGCAGCGGCGCCTGATCGATCTGCTGAAGGAAAAGCGCCAAGCGGTGATTTCGCAGGCCGTCACGAAGGGGCAGAACCCCAATGTGCCGATGAAGGAGTCGCGCGTGGAGTGGCTCGGCAAGGTGCCGGCGCACTGGACGCCGATGCCGATTCGGCTGGCTGCACGGCTGGAATCTGGACACACCCCAAGCAGGTCCCGACCAGACTGGTGGGTAGACTGCACCGTCCCCTGGTTTACGCTGGCCGACGTGTGGCAAATCCGTAGTGGCGGTGCCGACGTTGTCTACGATACGAAGGAAATGGTCAGCGAGCTTGGGCTTGCAAACTCGTCGGCGCGCCTTCTTCCGAAGGGGACGGTCATGCTTTCCAGAACGGCGTCGGTTGGCTTCTCGGCGATCATGGGCGTCGACATGGCAACGACCCAGGACTTTGCGAACTGGGTGTGCGGAAAGGCGCTGTTGCCCGAGTTCCTGCTTTGTGTTTTTCGGTCGATGTCCGGTGAGTTCCGGCGCCTGATGATGGGTTCGACGCACAACACGATCTACATGCCTGACATCCAGGCGTTTCGCTTCGCGCTGCCCCCCGTAGAGGAGCAGCGCGCCATCGTGGCCTACGTGCGGCAAGCCACCGACTCCTTCGATGCTTTGACTTCGGAGGCTCAACGTGGTGTCGATCTGCTCCTGGAACGCCGCGCCGCACTCATTTCCGCCGCCGTCACGGGCAAGATCGATGTGCGCAGCCTGGCTACACGAACGGACACGGTGGCAGCATGAGCATCGAGAGCCTGCAATCGAAAATCGAGTTCGCTCTCTCGAACACCGGCCACTCTTGGGAAGCTGGTGCGGCCACCATCATAGATCTGCTGCGCGTCCTGCACGAACTCATGACGAAGTCGGGGCGCGATCAGTCCAACCTTGCCTCCCAGGTGCAAACGGTCTTCGGATCGACCGCCATGCACCACCTGGCCAGCGTGATTGACGCTGAGACGCGGGGCCTGGAGCGCCATCATCTTGCAGGCGACTGCGCCCTGTACGCGAAGGTCGTGCTGATCTGCAAGCAGCGCGGCTTCTCGCTTGAGGACGGAAGGCACTTCATGGGGCACTTCCTCAAGGCGCTCGACGAGCAACGGACCGATGCCGACGGCAACATCCAGTCAGCCACCGTCATGACCTACTGGGCCTTGGGCGACGAAGCGGCTTTTCACCTTGGCGGGCTCAGCGTGGGCGACCATCTGGACGTCGTGACAACGGAACTGGGCGGGTACCTGGACCCGCGTATCAGGCGCTTTCGGCACATCGTAGACATGTGGATGATGGAAATGGCCTGGGACAAGGAAGATGCAGCGTGAGCACGATCCACAAGGAAGTCCACCTCGAAGATGAAATCTGCGCCGACCTGACAGCCGCAGGCTGGCTCTACGACGCTGACCGCTACGATCGCGCGCAGGCGCTGTTTGTCGATGACGCCGTCGCCTGGATCAAGGCCAGCCAGCCCAAGGCCTGGGAAGCGATCGAGAAGAGCCACGGTACCGTTGCGCCCAAAGTGGTGGCCGAGCGCCTGCGCAAGTCGCTGGACAGCCAGGGCACGCTGGCGGTGCTGCGCCAGGGGTTCGAGATGATCGGCCTCAAGCACGCGGTGGCCATGTGCCAGTTCAAGCCTGCACTGGCCATGAACGCCGACCTGCAGGCGCGCTACGCAGCCAACCGGCTGCGGGTGGTGCGCCAGGTGCACTACTCCGTCCACAACGAAAACAGCATCGACCTGGTGCTGTTCGTCAACGGCATCCCGGTGGCCACGGCGGAACTCAAGAGCCACTACACGCAGAGCGTGCAGGACGCGGTCTACCAGTACAAGACCGACCGCGAACCGTTCTTCAAACCCAAGAACGTGGCCGAGCCGCTGCTGGCCTTCCCCGGCGGTGCGCTGGTGCATTTCGCCGTCAGCAACGGGGCGGCCGAGATGACGACCCGCCTGGCAGGGCTGGACACCACCTTCCTGCCCTTCAACCAGGGCAACGCCGGTGGCGCCGGCAACCCGCCCAAGGCCGGCATCGCCACCGACTATCTCTGGAAAGAGGTCTGGCAGCTCGACAGCTTCCTGCAAATCCTCGGGCGCTACCTGGTGCCGGTGAAGAACGCCAAGAAGCAGCTGGTCGGCTGGATCTTCCCGCGCTATCACCAGCTCACCGTGACGCGCAAGCTGGTGGCGGCCGTCACGCTGGAGGGCCCCGGCAACAAGTACCTGGTGCAGCACTCGGCCGGTTCGGGCAAGACCAACTCGATCGCCTGGACCGCGCACTTCCTGGCCGATCTGCACGATGTCAAGGACCAGAAGGTCTTTGACACAGTGATCGTGATCTCGGACCGCACGGTGCTCGATGACCAGCTGCGCGAGGCGATCATGTCCTTCGAGCGCACGCAGGGCGTGGTGGCGGTCATCACCGGCGAGGGCGCGAGCAAGAGCAAGGAACTGGCGGAGGCGCTGTCGGCCGGCAAGAAGATCGTGGTGTGCACGGTGCAGACCTTTCCGTTTGCGCTGGAAGAGGTGCGCAAGCTGGCGGCCACGAAGGGCAAGCGCTTCGCGGTGATCGTCGACGAGGCGCACTCGTCACAGACGAACGAGACCGCCGCCAAGCTGAAGATGGTGCTCAGCGCCGCTGAGATGGCCGAGCTGATCGATGGCGGTAATGTGAGCGCGGAGGACATCCTCGCCGCGCAGATGACGGCGAAGGCCGGCGACGACGAGAAGGCCGGCATCACCTACGTGGCCTTCACCGCCACGCCGAAGGACAAGACGCTGCAGCTGTTCGGCACGCGCCCTGACCCCACGCGCAAGCCGGCGCCCGACAACATCCCGGCACCCTTCCACGTCTACTCGATGCGGCAGGCCATCGAGGAAGGCTTCATCCTGGATGTGCTGAAGACCTACACCTCGTACAAGGTGGCGTTCTCGCTGGCGCACAAGGGCAAGGTCATCGAGTCCAAGGAGGTCGACAAGTCCGAGGCCATGAAGGGCATCATGGGTTGGGTGCGGCTGCACGAGTACAACATCGCCCAACGGGTGCAGGTGGTGGTCGAGCACTACCGCAAGCACGTTGCTGCGTTGCTGGGCGGGCAGGCCAAGGCCATGGTGGTGACCGGCAGCCGCAAAGAGGCGGTGCGCTGGCAGAAGGCCACCCGCAAGTACATCGCCGACCACGGCTACAAGATCGAAACGCTGGTCGCGTTCTCAGGTGAGGTGATCGACCTGGACAGTGGGCCCGACCCGTTCACCGAGCACAGCAAGGAGTTGAACCCAAAGCTGGGGGGCCAGGACATCCGCACCGCGTTCAAGAGTGGTGACTACCAGCTTCTGATCGTGGCCAACAAATTCCAGACCGGCTTCGACGAGCCGCTGCTGTGCGCGATGTACGTGGACAAGCGGCTGGGTGGCATCCAGGCGGTGCAGACGCTCTCACGTCTGAACCGCTGCTACCCCGGCAAGGACCAGACCTACGTGGTCGACTTCGTCAACGACGCGGCGGACATCCTGGCCGCGTTCAAGCCCTATTTCGAGACGGCTGAACTCTCGGGCGTGACGGACCCGTACATCGTCAACGAACTCAAGGCCAAGCTCGATGGCCAGGCGCTCTATGACACCTTCGAAGTGGATCGGGTTGTGAATGTGGCGCTCAAGGGCAAGCACGCCAAGCCGTCTGAGTTGGACGCTGCCACCACGCCGGTGGCCAGCCGGCTGCTGACGGCCTACGCCGAGGCGAAGAAGGCCTTTGACACGGCCGGCGGGGATGACAAGAAGGAAAAGGCCGCCAAGGACACGATGGACTCGCTCATCCTGTTCAAGAGCGACATCGCAACCTACGTGCGCATCTATGGCTTTCTGTCGCAGATCTTCGACTACGGCAACACCGATGTCGAGAAGCGCTCGATCTTCTTCAGGCTGTTGTACCCGCTGCTGACCTATGGGCGTGAGCGCGAAGGTGTTGACCTGTCGGCGTTGAAGCTGACGGCCTACACAATCAAGAACATCGGCGATCCGACCTTGAACCTTGGAACCGGCGACCCGGTCAAGATCGATCCGACCGACGAAGGCGGCTCCGGCGAGGTGCAGGACAAGGCCAAGATCGCGCTGTCCGAGCTGATCGCCAAGGTGAACGACCTGTTCGAGGGCGACCTGACGCCGGGCGACAAGCTGGTCTACGTCAACGACGTGATCAAGGGCAAGCTGATGGAGTCGGAGAAGCTTGCGGAGCAGGCGGCGAACAACACCAAGGAGCAGTTCGCCAACTCGCCCGACCTGGCCAAGGAGATCATGGGCGCCGTGATGGACGCGCTGAGCGCGCACACGGCCATGAGCAAGCAGGCGCTGGAGTCGGAGCAGCTGCGCGCGGACATGAAAGATGTTCTGCTAGGTGCCGGCAAGCTGTGGGAGGGCTTGCGCGAGAAGGCCACGAACCAGAGTCTGGGTGCCTAGTGACGAGACCTGGGCAACCCACAACTTCCGTACATGACGCCCTGAAGGACCGGGATGCCCGTTGATTTTCCAGCTGCAGATCGCAACCACGAGATCAGCAACGCCTCGAAGCTCATGGTCGATCTTCTACGTCCATCCTCCTGGCAGCTTGATTCGATGGAAGGCGACAACGACTTCGGGTTTGATGCGCAAGTCCAGGTCGCGGTAGGAGGTCAAGTCTGCTACGCGTTTAGAGCGCAGATCAAGGGAACAGAATCACCGTCGATCTCTCAGGACGGCAAGATCCTGAGCATCTCGCTCAAGCGAACAACGCTCAATTTGTACGCGAACACGAGCGACGAGGTCATGCTCCTCGTTGCGGTGGTGAATCTGCAGAGCAACGGAAAGCCTGACACATCCACAAGCCGGGTGTACTGGCAGTGGATTTCGAATGAGCTGGTCCGACTTAGAGGTTCACGCCTTTCCATTGACCGAACAGATCAGCAAACGGTCACATTACATGTGCCACTCGAGAATGAGCTCGCGCCCGAGACTGATGTCGCTGCCTACCTCGAGTCGCGGCAACAGACTGCCAGGGCGTTGGAGCGACTTGAGGACATCGTACGAGAGACGACAGGCACGCCGCAGGACTCATCTTCGACACTTATTGAGCGGCTGATAAGCGCTGCCTTGAAACGCCCGGAGCACTTGGCTGCATTGCTGGTTGGCGTTGAGTTCAGTACAAGTCCAGCCGTGGCCGAAGGCAGCCCGGAAGCCCTTGCAGCCGAAGCACTGTCGTATGTCCGCGCCGGCAACACTGCCCTCGCCGAGGCCTTCATCGCTCGCCTGGACCGGAAGGCGTTCGAAGCCACTCCCGAACGCAAAGCGCTGCTGCTGAGCCTGCAGGGTAAGGTCGCCATGCAACGGATGCGGCGCCTCGAAGCCCTGCGCCTCTTTGAGGCAGCATATGACGCAGACCCGTCGGAGCGACATCTCTTGCCGCGAGATGAAGTACGGTTTTTGTTCGCGGTGGACAGTGGAGACAAGGACGCCATTCGGGCGATTTCTCACTCGCTTACTTCGGCAACGAGTGACGACGGTCTTGCCCTTCGTGTCCGCGTCCATGTTTCGGTCGGCGAATTCGATCTCGCGCAAGCGTGCGTAGAACGTATTGGTGCCCCGAAACAATTGATGCCGAGGCTTGTAGTGCTGTCAGGCCGCGGCAGATGGCAGGAGGTCCGAGCGCTTGCCGCAGAAGCAGCAGCTACTCCAGGAATCTCGATCCAGGATGTCGTGGCGACACAGCTTGTGGCAGCGAGGGCGTGCTGGCAACAGGCTCTGTCGACCGCAACAGTCGCAGCAGACGCCCACGAAATGCCGCTGACGGGCGCACCCGGTCTTGACCCTGAGGCAGCGCTGGCTGCTTGGAGCCTTTCAGAAGCCTGCCTTCGGGGTTTGAAGGGTTTGGGTTGGTCGCCAAACGTTGAACTGCTGGCGCCGATCGCAGTTGCCAGTGCGGCTGCAGTCGGAAGGCACCAAGACGCGCTGGCCCTGCTAAGGGAAGCAGCAGCTGCGCGACCAGAATACCCAGAACTTCAAGAAAACCTTGAACTGCTCGCGATAGGGGCTGGTGACCAAGATGTCGCATTGGAGGCCAACGCGAGGCGTCCGCGCCAACATGCCGTTCTTGTCAGACGTGCTTGCATGCTATTCCAGAAGAGGAGGTATCAGGAGTGCGTGACGACGGCATTGGATGCGCTATCGACCATCGCCGACGTTTGCAGGCAGACGCCGATGGCGCTGGCTGTGGGATCGGCAGCCGCCGTCCGCCTGGCACGAACAGGTGATTCGGAAAGACTGCTGCAGGCACTGAGGAGTAGCTCAGACTGGGCAGAGTTTGAGTATTTTGCGCGGTTTGCCCAAGCCGGCTCGTCAGCCGAGAGGGCGACGAAGGATCTCACCGCACTTCGCGAAGGCTTGATCGCGATCCCGTCTTCGTGGCTCCTGGCTGCAAATCTCTATTCGAATCTAGATGTCGAAGACCCGGCAGAGGCAAGAGAGGCTGTCGCGTTGGTTCGAAATCTTCGGGGCAACGCTTCTCTATCGACCTCAGAGTGGCTGCACCTAATCACTGCGCACTTTACTTTGAAGCAGTGGCAGGAAGCAGAACTGGAGGCACGGGCGGCCATTTCACGTTTCGGAGAAACGGATCGGTTCGTCTCCTGTCTGGCTGTCGCCGCAGAAATGCAAGGCAAGAGTGGTGAGGCCGTGCGCGCTCTCGAGAGATCTGTGGCCCTTGGTCATCGAAGGTCCGTGACTCTGCGGAACTATCTTGGCCTTTGCCTGCGACTTGGTCGCATGGGGACGGCACGCGAGACAATTGAGCAGTTGCTCGTGACCGAGGCGGATCGTGGCGAGCGAATCGAGCTTCTCAGGCTGAACGCGTTGATTCTTTCGCAGCAAGGCCTGTCAGTTGAAGCCTTGGACATGGTTCATGAAATCGGTCGCACAGTTGCGCCAGACCAAGAGCTTGAAGAGGGCATGTACCTGAACCTCTACATGGCCGTCACGATGCAGGGCGCGACCCCTGCTGAGGCAGAGAAAGCGGCATTCTGGAGGCGTGTGGATGCCTTCTGCCTGAACTGGCCTGAGTCGGCGCTATTTCGGCGGTCAACATTGCCTGAACCAGAGGTTGCAACCGTCGATTCCCTTCATGCGATGCTTGACCCGATCGTCGGGGACTCGCGAAAAAGACTGCAGGAGTTTCAGCAGCGAGAGAGGCAGGCCAAAGACGGCGAATTGCAGGTGCCGTTCATTGCTCGACCTGGATTCGTTCTTCACTACATCGGCGATCCTTTCATGCTCTGGGAGGTCTCGAAGACCGTCTCCTTTGCTGACCGGCAGTTCCACTTGACTTGCAATTTGGCTGACGACCCTGCCGTCACCTCGAGGGTGCTGCGAGATGCTCCCCTTCTAGACCTAACAACTTTGCTCGTGCTTAACGATCTTGGGCTCTTTGAACTCTTGTTTGCGATGTGCCCGCGCATTGCAATCCCCAGACGAACAGTGGACTACATCAGTCAGCACGCGCGTGGCGTGTTTGTTCATGCGCGGGTTTCCAAAGTTGCCGAGGTCCTACTGCGTGTCATCAACGAGAACCTTGATAGGATCGATCAGCCCTCTGGAGATCAGGTCGTTGCAAAGTCGGTTCGAACGCAAGATGTCTTGAATGACTACGTCCAACTTGCAGAATCCGGTCAATGGACGGTGTACTCGGACGACGCGTTCACGCGTTTTTGGGTGCGGTCAAAACAGGAGTCAGTGAGTACCCTTTCGACCGTCGATCTTCTGAGACTTGCCGATGACGACGAACTGATCTCGCCGACAGAGGTGTCGCGACATCTGTCGATGCTTGTCAACTGGAACGTCGGAATTACCGTCACAGGCCGGCATCTGATCGCCTCGCTAGATGGGGCGCTGATTGGCCATGTGACGCAAGGTGCAGAAGATCGGCTGGACTGCTTTCAGCGGCATCAGCCGTTCACACTTCTGGCGCGAGCGATTTGGCGTCCCGACCGACCTGCAACTGAACTGATCGGTCACGTGGCGGCCATCATGTCCGAGATTCTCATTCGCCCGGCAACAGAAGTTGATAGCGCGGCGGCACTCTGGGCGTTTTGGTACATACGGTTGAGGCTGCTCACACCATTCAATCAAATGGGGTGGGACCTTCTGTGCTACTCCTTGCTCATGGTCCTGCAGCAGGTCCCGCCGCAAACTTCGTCGCGCGTAGTCGGCGTGTTTCTGAAAGTTGTTGAGCTCGCCGCCGGGCGCGGGCGCATGACGCGGGAGATTCAAGTCACTGCCATCGGCAGGTTGGGGGAGTGCGCTGGCTCCCTGGCGCATAGGGCCCCGACACTTGGTGAGGTCCTCCGACAGAAGGTTGCGACGGGCTTGCCGATCGGCACGCAGGACGGTGACATGTTCGACAACGCCTACTGGGCGGCGCAGCACGACAAGAAGGCCGCGGCGCCGTAGAGGCGCCGGCTTGCCCTTGTCGATGCTGCCAAGCATGCGCTTCCTTTGAATCGTCAGCCAGGTGGCCATCGGCGGGCCAAGAATTTGTTCGGCCGCCCCATCCAGCCGCACGCCGTCGGCCCACACACCCTGGCATTCGCCGTGTTGGTCAGGCCGCGCGGGACCAGGACTGAGCTTGCGGGTGGCTGAACATGTTCACCCAGGCAGTCACGGCAGCTTGGCAAGAAGGTCCGAGACATCCAGCCCGATCGCCTGCGCCAAACGCTCCATGCTGTCGATCGAGATGTTGCGCTCAGATCGCTCCACAGAGCCGATGTAAGTCCTGTGCAGGCCCGCTCGAGCGGCCAGTTCTTCCTGGGACAAACCTCTTGCCGTCCTCTCCACCCGGAGACGCTCTGCGAACCTGCTTCGGGCTGATCTCTTCGGTTTTTCTATCGGACCCATTCGGCCAAGCGTGCCTGTCATGCATACTTTGGGTCTACAGACTTTGAGTAGCACATCGGGCTACGCTGCTGCGCAGCTGAGCCTAGCCCACGACTCAAGGCAGTAACAGCGCAGCAAGCGCGTTCCCGCAGGTTCACCAACGGCCGACCGCTTCTACCAATGCAGCCATCCAGTATTCGAGACCGGATAAGACTCATCGCGTTCGAACAACTCGGCAGGCACCCGGAGGGTCTGCGGTTCTCGCACTTGATTCGCGAGATCGCGCTTGTCGATCCAAGCTTGAACGCCAGCACCATCAAGGCAGTCGTATGGAACCTGGACACGGTCAGCGGCGACCAGGTCTACAAGCCTGTGCGAGGTCTGTTTCGGCTCGTGGTCTTCAAGGATGCGGTGGCTTTGGAGGTACGCGAGGAAGTGAAGCGACGAGCCCGAGACCTGGCGATGGCGACGAAGGTCAACCGAATGTTCGCCGAGTGGTTAGAACAGGAGCTGCAGGACGCCAACCAAGCAATCACGCCGGCAAGTAATCTGTTCCACGGCCTGTGCGGCACCCCGACAGTCCTTGGCCTGGCGGAGACGCAACCAGGGGGCAGGGAGGCGCCAAGCCCGGGCATTGTTTCGGCTCAGATCGAGGCCCTGGCCGGCGATCACATCGACGCGTTTGGGCAAGCATGCGCCGCCCTGCTCTTTGCACGCAGGAGCTACGTGGTTGTTCCTAAGGGGAAGCGAATTGATGAGCTGATGCACCTGCATGCGCTCTGCAGGGCGTTTGGCTTGGGTCTCGTACTTTTCGACAGCTTCAGCGCCACCAATCCAGGGTTCCGACTAGCCGTTCATGCCGTAGATCATGTTCCTGATCCGGTCTATGAAGGTCGATGCTTCAAGGAGTTGGGAGTAGCACTGTGACAGTGCCACATGAGCGCACCCGCGCCATCGGCTGGGGCAAAGAAATGTTGGCGAGCATCAAGGCGGATGACTCCATCCCCACGACGCTCCGTGCGCGGGCTCATGAGATAGACCCCGGGTACCCCACCGCGCTCGCGTTGCAGGATTGGCTTGCTGCGCGCAAGACTGGACTTCCTCCAGCTTGGGCAGCATCCATCAGCAGCGCGTACCAACTTTTTCTGGATGTCCAGTGGCCGGTGGTCGGGAGCGAAACCACTCGACGCGAGCTGACCGCTACCCTACGACACTTTCCTGACCCGTACACCGTGGATCTCATGGCCACGAGCGATGAACCAATTGCAAGTTGGCTCTTGCCCGCCGACCGCTACCGGTGAGTGGCTGTGGTGGAGCTGGAGACGCGTGCCTGTTGGCTGACTTCAACACGCCGACTTCTATGATGTATCCCAACTCCCTCAAAAGGCGCCAAAAGCGCCTTCCAGGAGACATATGTTCGTCTGGATGTCTCCAGGTAGCGCCACCAAATCTGTCTAACGTGTTGATTCACAAGAACAAGCAGTCATACATACAGTTCTCTGAGTACCTATTCTTTCCACATACGAGTTCTACATCGACCTCACGCACCTGCCCGGCGCCCAGGACGCCGTGGGCCACGACCCGCAGGGTGGTGTGCGCGCGGTGGCGCAGGACATCCGCAACAACGTGCGCCGGCGCACCGGGCTGAGCTGTTCGATAGGCGTGACGCCGAACAAGCTGCTGGCCAAGATCGCCAGCGAACTCGACAAACCCGACGGCCTGACCGTGCTGACCCACGCCGACCTGCCCACCCGCGTGTGGCCGATGGGCGTGCGCCGCATCAACGGCATCGGCCCGAAGGCGGCGGCGAAACTCACCGCGCTGGGCATCCAGACCATCGGCCAGCTCGCGCAGCGCGAAAAACCGTGGCTGGTGGAGCACTTCGGCCGCAGCTACGGGCGCTGGCTGTTCGACGCCGCCCACGGCATCGACGACCGGCCGGTGGAAACACGCGGCGAGCCGGTGTCGATGAGCCGCGAGACGACCTTCGACCGCGACCTGCACGCCGTGCGCGACCGCGAAGAGCTGAGCACCATCTTCACCCGCCTGGCCGAGCAGGTGGCCACCGACCTGCAGCGCAAGGGTTACGCCGGCCGCACCATCGGCATCAAGCTGCGTTTCGACGACTTCAAGACCGTGACCCGCGACCTCACGCTGCCGCAAGCCGTGGCCGACGCGGTGGCCATCCGCCACGCCGCCGGCCTGTGCCTGAAACGTGTCGACCTGAGCCGTCGGCTGCGCCTGCTGGGCGTGCGGGCGGCATCGCTGGTGCGGCTGTAGGGCCGAGGGCAGGCCCGCATCACGCCGGCCGGCGCAGCCGCTAGCATGCAGCGCCTGAGGAGCACGAGACCCCATGACCGTCATCACCACCATCGAAGACCTGCGTGTGCTGGCGCAAAAGCGTGTGCCGCGCATGTTCTACGACTACGCCGACAGCGGCAGCTGGACCGAAGGCACCTACCGCGCCAACAGCGCTGACTTCCAGAAGATCAAGCTGCGCCAGCGCGTGGCGGTGAACATGGAAAACCGCAGCACGGCCACCAGGATGGTGGGCGTGGACGTGAAGATGCCGGTGTGCATCGCCCCCGTGGGCCTGACCGGCATGCAGCACGCCGACGGCGAGATCCACGCCGCGCGCGCGGCGCAGAAGTTCGGCATCCCGTTCACGCTGTCGACGATGAGCATCTGCTCGATCGAGGACATCGCCGAGCACACCACGGCGCCGTTCTGGTTCCAGCTGTACATGATGCGCGACCGCGACGCGATGGCGGCGATGATCGGCCGCTGCAAGGCCGCGAAGTGCAGCGCGCTGGTGCTGACGCTCGACCTGCAGGTCATCGGCCAGCGCCACAAGGACCTGAAGAACAAGCTGCGCGCGTCGGTGATCCCGTCGCTGGGCAACGTGCTGGACATCGCCACCAAGCCACGCTGGGTTCTGGGCATGATGGGCACGCGCCGCCACACCTTTCGCAACCTGGTGGGGCACGTCAAGGGCGTCAGCGACATGAGCAGCCTGGCCGCCTGGACCAACGAGCAGTTCGACCCGCGCCTGAACTGGGACGACGTGGCCTGGGTGAAGGCACAGTGGGGCGGCAAGCTGATCCTGAAGGGCATCATGGACGTCGAGGACGCCGAGCTCGCGGTGAAGAGCGGCGCCGACGCCATCGTCGTCAGCAACCACGGCGGCCGCCAGCTCGACGGCGCGCCGAGCAGCATCGAGGCGCTGCCGGCCATCGTCGCCGCCGTCGGCGACAAGATCGAGGTCTGGATGGACGGCGGCATCCGCAGCGGCCAGGACGTGCTCAAGGCCTGGGCGCTGGGCGCCCGCGGCACGATGATCGGCCGCGCCATGGTCTACGGCCTGGGCGCGATGGGCGAAGCCGGCGTGACCAAGGCGCTGCAGATCATCCACAAGGAACTCGACATCACGATGGCCTTCTGCGGCCACACCGACATCCGCACCGTCGACCACCGCATCCTGCTACCCGGCACCTACCCCACCGCATAAGCAGCGACCACCCGCGGGCCCGCGCCCCACCCAGCCACCCGCGCGGATCCGGCTCCGCCGGTCCGCTGCGGGGCCTTCCCCTTGGGGGATAGCGAGCGAGAGCGAGCTGAGGGGCTCAACGGACGCCAAGCTTGAAGGCAATCATCGCCCGCAGCTTGTTCGGCAGCACCGGCTTGATGAGCAGGTGGTAGTCATGCGTGACGGCCTCGTTCTCGTGGCCACCCATGGTGCTGCCGGTGATGATGATGGCCGGCAGCTTGCGTTCGGGCCAGCGCGCGCGCAGGGCCACCAGCGCCTCGATGCCGGTGCGGCCCTCGGGCAGGCGGTAGTCGACGAGCTGCAGGTCGGGCGCTTCGATGCCCGGCGTGGCGAGCCAGGCCTCGAGCGCCGCGATGGTGTCGAAGGCAATGACACGCGCACCCCAGGCCTGCAGCAGCACCACCAGGCCTTCGCGCACCGCCGCCTCGTCTTCGACGACGATGATGAAGCGGCCCTGCAGCGTCAGGCCGATGGGCAGCTTGACGCTGCCCGGCGTGGCCTCCACGCTGCGCGGGGCCTTGCCCACCGGCAAGACCAGGCTGAACACGGTGCCGTGGCTGACGCGTGAGCGCACGCTGATCGGCGCTTCCAGCAGCCCGGCCAGGCGCTTGACGATGGCCAGCCCCAGGCCCAGACCCTTGCGCTGGTGCGCTTCCAGCGGCCGGTTGCCCTGGACCTGGAAGAACTCGTCCCAGATGCGCGGCAGGCTGGCCTCGGCGATGCCGATGCCGCTGTCCCACACCTGCAGCAGCAGGTGCGGGCCGCTGGGGGCGTTGCGCAGGCGGCAGCTGACGAGCACGCCGCCGTCGTCGGTGTAGCGGATCGCGTTGCTGACCAGGTTGCGCAGCACACGTTCCAGCAGCACCGGGTCGGCGTGCGCCACCTGCAGGTCGCCGTGGAAGCTGAGCATCAGGCCCTTCTCGAAAGCCACCGGCTCGAAGTGCAGGCGCAGGCGCTGGAAGAGCTCGCGCATGCGCACCGGCGCCGGGTGCACCTCGACGCCGCCGGTGTCGATGCGCGTGATGTCGAGCAGCTCGCCGAACAGGCCTTCGAGCGCGTCGACGCTCTCGTTGATGCTGTTCACCAGGCTGGCCACCTCGGGGTCGTGGCTGCGCTGGCGCAGCGCTTCCGCGAACAGGCCCATGGCGTGCAGCGGCTGGCGCAGGTCGTGGCTGGCGGCGGCGAAAAACTGGGTCTTGGCGCGGTTGGCGGCCTCGGCCGCGCGGCGCGCATCCTCGGCCACGCGGCGCGCCTCTTCCGTGATCACCATCTCGTTGCGCAGCCGTGCGGCGAGGTCGTCGGTGCGCGCCTTCAGCGTGATGGCCTGGCCCAGGGCGCTGCCGTAGGTGCGCGCCATCAGCACCGTGATGCAGAACAGCAGCGTCAGGATCACCGCCAGCTGCAGGTGCCAGGGTTGGGAGCTGTCGCTGGCGATGCGCACGATGGTGGGCGTGAGCACCAGGCTGATGAAGGCCAGGAAGACACGCGACTGCGTGGCCAGCAGTTGCACCGAGCCCAGGCAGTAGCTGTAGACGATGAGGATCAGCGACACCACGTGGTAGGGCGTGCCCAGGCCCCAGAACAACCACACCGCCACGCCCCACAGCGCGCCTTGCGCCAACACCAGCGCCATCCAGCTGCGCCGCCACACCCGCAGCGTGCCGCCGTCGGCGTGGCGCTGGCGGCGAAAGCGCGCGTAGTGCGCCAGCCGCAGCAGCCACAACGTGATGGCCACCGCCAGCCAGCCCAGCATCTTGCCGGGCTCGGCCAGCGGCCAGAAGATGGCCGTCATCAGCACCATGCCGATGAGGTTGCCGGTCAGCGTGGCCGGCGTCTGCACGTAGAGCGCGCGGATGTGGTCGACGCGGCCGACGGCGGCAGCGCCGGCAGTCACCGCAGCGAGCACCGCCAGCGGCGGCGGTGCGGAGCCAGCCGCCTCGCTCATTCAGCGCGGCGGGAGACGCCAGGCGAAGGAGCTGCCCTGGCCCTGCGTCATCTGGCTCACCGCCAGCACGGCCTGGGTGCGTGAACTCACGCCCAGGGCGCGCAGCACCGCAGCGACGTGGTCCTTCACGGTTTCGACCGACAGGTTGAGCTGGCGCGCGATGAGCTTGTTGGGCAGGCCCTGCAGCAGCAGCGACAGCACTTCGCCCTGGCGCGGCGTGAGGCCGATCTCGGCCATCGTCGGCACCTTCTGGTGCGGTTCGGGGCGCGCCCCTGGGCCCAGCGGTGATTCACTGCCGTGGGACGTGAACACCGGCTCGCCGGCCGGGCGCATCACGCCGGGCACGGTGTCGCCGGTGTGCAGATCACGGCCGAAGTCCAGGCCCAGCATCGACGGCGGCACGTACATCGCGCCCATCATCACCATGCGCAGGGCCTCGTGCAGTTCGGCGTGCGAGCTGCGCTTGGGCACGAAGCCCATGGCGCCGTTGTCGATGGCGCGGATGACGTCGCTGGCGCGGTCGGACGCCGAGACCACCACCACCGGCACCGCAGGGTAGGCGGCGCGGAACTCGACCAGCACGTCGAAACCGTCGGCGTCGCCCAGCGCCAGGTCGAGCAGCACGAGATCGAATTCGGCGTCGGCCTTCAGCGTGGCACGCGCTGCGGCGGCGCTGTCGACGCCGACCACCGTGGTGTCGTTGCCGACGCTCTGGATGACCTGCTGCAGGGCGGAAAGAACCAGCGGGTGATCGTCAACCAGCAGCACCTTCATGGGGTCTCCAGGCAAATGGACGCAGCATTGTGGGCCTGCGCTCACGCCGCGCCTTGCCCCCAATTTGGGGGTGCGCAAGCTAGACGAAGCGCCGCGACACGGTCTCGGCCACGCACGCCGGCTTGGCCGCGCCCTCGATCTCGATGCTGACCTGCACCGTCAGCTGCGCGCCGCCGTCTAGCGGCTCGTAAGCCAGCAGCCGGAAGTGGCCGCGCAGCCTGCTGCCCACCTTCACCGGTGCCATGAACCGCACGCGGTTGAGGCCGTAGTTGAGACCCAGCTTCACGTCGTCGATGGCCAGCCCGGTCTCGAACATCAGCGGCACCAGGCTCAGCGTGAGGTAGCCGTGGGCGACGGTGGCGCCGAAGGGCCCGGCCGCGGCGCGCACGGGGTCGGTGTGGATCCACTGGTGGTCGCCGGTGGCCCGCGCAAAGAGGTCGATGCGCGCCTGGTCCACCGTGACCCAGTCGCTGCAGCCGATGTCGTGGCCCACCAGGGCCTGCAGGCCGGCCAGCGTGGCGTGGTGCTGCACGCGACCGGCCCCGTCCTCAGGCCACCCAGGCGGCGAGCGGGGCCCATTGCTCCAGGTCGCGCTCGACGCGGCTGGGCGCCACGTCCCACAGCGTGAGGCCGCGCGCCGCCAGCTGCACGTAGTTCTGCGTGTCGCGCAGCCAGGCCACCACCGGCAGCGGCAGCGTGCTCAGGTAGTGGTGCAGCTGCTCGTTGGCGCGCGTGTGCTCGCGCACGCGCATGCCCACCAGGCCCATCTTCACCTCGTGGCTGCGGCGGTGCGCACGCAGCTCCTGCACGAAGGTGTGTGTGGCCTGGATGTCGAACAGGCTCGGCTGCAGCGGAATGAGCAGGCGGTCGGCGATCTTCATCACCGCGTCCAGGCGCTTGCCGTGCAGGCCGGCCGGGGTGTCGAGCACAACGTGGGTGGTGCCCTTGGGCGGGCGCACGAGATCGTCGGTGGTGACGTCCCAGCCGGCGATGCGCGGCAGCGTGGGCGCCACGCGCTGGCGCTGGTCGAGCCACTGGCGGCTGGACTGCTGGCGGTCGACATCGCCCAGCATCACGCTGTGCCCCGCGGCAGCCAGACAGCCGGCCACGTTGGTGGCCAGGGTGCTCTTGCCGACGCCGCCCTTGGGGTTGGCGACCACGATCACGGGCATGGCGTTCTCCTGCGATGGACGCTGGTTTTGTCGGGTATGGTAGCGGCGCCCGAGCCCACCCCGATGCCGGGCCAACCCGCCCGACCCCGCCGATGGCACAGATCCTGATCGTCGCCGCGCACCCGCAGCTCGAGCATTCGCGCGTGACACGCCGCCTGGCGCAGGCCGCCGCCACCGACCCGGCGCGCGTGGCCGTGCATGACCTCTACGCGCGCTACCCCGACTACTTCATCGACGTGGCCGCCGAGCGGGCCGCGCTGCAGGCGGCGCGGCTGGTGGTGTGGCTGCACCCGGTGCACTGGTACTCGATGCCGCCGTTGATGAAGCTGTGGCTGGACGAGGTCTTCGGCTTCGGCTGGGCCTACGGCCCCGGCGGGCAGGCGCTGCGGGGCAAGGACCTGTGGCTGGTGGCTTCCACCGGCGGGCCGGCACAGAGTTACCGCCCCGACGGCCACAACCGCTACTTCTTCGACGCCTTCCTGCACCCCTACGAGCAGACCGCCGCGCTGCCCGGCATGCGCTGGCTGCCGCCGCTGGTGCTGCACGGCGCCCACCGCGTTAGCGAGGCCGAACTCGACGCCCACGCCACGCTGTTCACGCAGCGCCTGGCGAGCTACCCCGACTGGCCCGAGATCGCCGACATGGAACCCGCCCCGCCCTGCGACGTGCCAGCCGACGAGCGGCCCGCCGACTGATCGCACACGACGCCCATGGAACACCACACCGCCTGGTTGCAGTCGACGCTGATCTACCTCGGCGCCGCCGTGCTGGCCGTGCCGCTGGCGCGGCTGCTGGGGCTGGGCTCGATCATCGGTTACCTGGCCGCCGGCATCGCCATCGGCCCCTGGGGTCTGAGGCTGGTGACCGACCCGCGCGCGATGCTCGAGTTCTCGGAGTTCGGCGTCGTGCTGATGCTCTTCCTGGTCGGGCTCGAACTGGAGCCACGGCGGCTGTGGGCGCTGCGTCGGCCCATCTTCGGCTGGGGCAGCGTGCAGCTCTTCGGCTCTGCGGCGCTGGTGACGGCTGTCGGCATGGCCGCCGGGCTGGACTGGCGGCTGGCGCTGGTGGCCGGCCTGGGCCTGGGCCTGAGCAGCACGGCCATCGGCCTGGCGGTGCTGAACGAGCGCCACCTGATGGCCACCACCTCCGGCCAGAGTGTGCTGAGCGTGGCGCTGCTGCAGGACATCGCGGCCATTCCCATCCTGGCCATCGTGCCGCTGCTGGCCAGCGCCGGCGTCGGCGCGGCAGGCGGCGGCTGGCTGGGCGCGGCCAAGGCCTTCGGCATGATCGCGCTCATCGTCTTCGGCGGCCGCTTGCTGCTGCGCCCGGCGCTGCGCTGGATCGCACGCAGCGACACACCCGAGATCTTCACCGCCGCCGCGCTGCTGCTGGTGGTGGCCACCGCGGCGCTGATGCAGAGCGTGGGCCTGAGCATGGCGCTGGGCGCCTTCCTGGCCGGCGTGCTGCTGGCCGAAAGTGAATACCGGCGCGAGCTCGAGACCGACCTCGAACCGTTCAAGGGCCTGCTGCTGGGCCTGTTTTTCATCGCCGTGGGCATGAGCATCGACTTTGCGGTGGTGATGGCCCACCCGCTCGTCATCGCCGGCGTCGTGCTGGGCTTCCTGCTGCTGAAGGCGCTGGTGCTGTGGTTGATGGCGCGGCTGATGCCGGTGCCGCTGAAGGAGTGGCCGGTGTTCGTCATCCTGCTGGCCCAGGGCGGCGAGTTCGGCTTCGTCGTCTTCCAGGCGTCGCTGGGCGCGCAGCTCATCAGCGCCGAGGCGGCTTCGCTGCTGGTCGCCGCGGTGGCCTTGAGCATGCTGCTGACGCCACTGCTGCTGGTGGCGGCCGACCGCTGGTGGGTGCGTGTGCTGGAAGGCCACGACACCACGCCCAAGCCGGCCGAGATCAACCAGGACCAGGAAGCACCGGTGCTCATCCTGGGCTTCGGCCGTTACGGTCAGATCGTCGGCCGGCTCATCAACGCCACCGGCCTGTCGGCCACCGTGCTCGACCACGACGCGCAGCAGATCGACACCGTGCGCCGCTTCGGCTGGCCGGCCTTCTACGGCGACGCCACGCGGCTCGACCTGCTGCGTGTGGCCGGCGCTGCGCGGGCGCGCGTGATCGTGGTGGCCATCGACGACATCGAGCAGAGCCTGAAGGCGGTGGACCTGGCGCGCCAGCACTTCCCGCAGGCCGCGCTGGTGGTGCGCGCGCGCAACGCCGCGCACTGGTACGCGCTGCACGAACGGGGTGTGCGGCACGTCGAGCGCGAGACCTTCGACGCCGCGCTGATGAGCGGCCGCACGGTGCTGGAACTGATGGGCTGGCAGCCGCACGCGGCGCGCAACCAGGCGCTGCGCTTCCGCCAGCACAACATCGCGGCAATGGCCGCGCTGGCGCCGCACCGCCACGACGAGCAGACCTTCATCGCGCTGTCCAAGCAGGGCCGGCAGCAGCTGGAAACGCTGTGGTCCCGCGAGCGTGACGAGCGTGAGCGTGAACGTGTGCGGCGCGAAGCCGGCTGGACGGCGGCGCGCCAGGACGACGACGCCTGACAGGCGGCGCCGGCTGTGTCAGCGCAGCCCGTCCCACAGCAGCTTGGCGCCGGTCAGGAACATGCCGGTGTAGGCCAGCCGGTAGAACAGCGCCGCGCTGACACGCTGCGTCAGCCACACGCCGGCCCACACGCCCAGCGGCGCCAGCGGCAGCAGCAGCAGCGCGGTGAGCATGTTGCGCAGGTCGATCAGGCCCAGCCAGGCATAGGGCCCGATCTTCGACAGGTTCACAACGCCGAAGTACACCGCCATCGTGGCCGCCAGTTCACGCGGCGGCAGCTTCAGCGGCAGCAGGTAGGCGCTGACCGGCGGCCCGCCGGCATGGGCGACGAAACTGGTGAAGCCCGACACCGTCGCGCAGGCCGAACCCACCCAGCGCGGCGCCGGCGGCCCGCCCGGGCGCGGCGGGAACAGCAGCCGCTGCGCCAGGAAAGCCAGCGTCAGCGCGCCCACCACGCCGGCCACGGCCGCGGTCGAAAAGACACCGAAGAGCAGCGTGCCCACCACCGTGCCCAGCAGCGCCCAGGGCACGAGGTGCCGCACCAGGGTGCGATCGCGTTCTTGCCAGAGCTGCTGCAGGCCGATGCCGTCCATCGCCAGCAGCAGCGGCAGCATGATCGCCGCGGCCTGCGGCACCGGCAGCGTCAGCGCCATCATCGGCGTGGCCAGCGAACCGAAGCCGCTGGCGAAGCCGCTCTTCGACAGCCCGGTGATCAGCACCGCGGGCACGGCCACAGCGTAGAACCAGGGATCCTGGACAACCGGCAGGGATGCAAACAAGGCGGGGCGCGCTTTCGGGCTGGGAGGGGTCGGGCCCGACGGGCTGGCGGCAGCGCCGCGGCGCGGGCGCGGGCGCGGTAGGGTGAACGGGCGGGCAGCGACAATTCTCGGATGTTCCAGCCTTCCCAGTCCGACGTGCGCCGATTCTTCTGCGCCGCCTACATCAAGCAGCGCGACGGCCGGCCGCTGGACCCGATGGAGGACATCGCCGCGCGCTGGGTCACCGAGCACCCCGAATACCACGCCGAACTTGCCGACGAGGCCGCCGCGCTGGCGGCGGTCTACACCGTCGAGGAAGGCCGCAGCAACCCCTTCCTGCACCTGTCCATGCACCTGTCGATCCACGAGCAGGTGGCCATCGACCAGCCCACCGGCATCCGCCAGGCGGTGGAACTGCTCGCGGCACGGCGCAACTCGCTGCACGCCGCACACCACGAGGTGATGGAGTGCCTGGGCGAGATGATCTGGGCCAGCCAGCGCAGCGGGCTGCCGCCCGACGGGCCGGCCTACATCGACGCCGTGCGCCGCCGCGCGACGCGCTGAGCGCCGGGCCGCGTCAGCGGCCGCGCCGGCGCAGCACCTCGGGGTCGGCCCAGAGCTCGTCGAGATTGCCGAAGCCGCTGGCATCCTCGGTGTGGCGGCCCTCGATGCGGTCGTTGCAGCCCGGCTGCGCCAGGTCCAGCCGCTGCGGCGTGATGCGCAGTTGCGAGCGCAACGAATAGAAGGCCATCACCACCGGCGCCACCAGGTTGCCCGGCGTCTGCTCGGCGACGATGGCCACACGCTGCGAAGCCAGCCGCACCAGCGAACCGGTGGGGTAGATGCCCAGGCTCTGCACAAACGAGGCAAACAGCCCGTTGTCGAACTGGCCCTTCCAGGAGGCCATGCGGGCGATCGACTCGGCCGGATCCCAGCCGGCCTTGTAGGGGCGGTTGGAGGTGATGGCGTCGTAGACATCGCAGATCGCGCCCATGCGCGCCAGCTGCGACAGCTTCTCGGCCGGCACGCGGTTGGGGTAGCCCGTGCCATCGACACGTTCGTGGTGGTTCAGCACCACGTCCAGCATCTCGGGTGTGGCGCCCTGCCCGTCCAGCAGCAGACGGTGGCCACGCTCCGGATGGCTGCGGATGACCCGGAACTCGCTCTCGGTCAGCTTGCCCGGCTTGGTCAGCAGTTCCAGCGGCATCACGGCCTTGCCGATGTCGTGCAGCAGACCGGCCTGGCCGGCCACGCGGCACTGTTCTTCGTTCATGCCGACCTGACGCCCCAGCGATACCATCAGCGCACACACGGCCACCGAGTGCATGTAGGTGTAGTCGTCGCGTGTCTTCAGCCGCGCCAGGCTGACGAGCGCACCGGGGTTGCGCAGGATGGAGCTGGCGATGTCGTCCACGAGGTCCAGGCAACCTTCGGCGTCGACGGTATTGCCCATGCGGGCCTCGCCGAACATCGCGACGACGGCCTCGCGGCCGCGGTCACAGATGGCGGCGGCCTCC
>CAMTUD010000083.1:0-16389 GCA_947084805.1 uncultured beta proteobacterium
ACCATGCGCAGGATCTGCAGCGCGCTCGATTCGGTGTCGCGGATGTGGCCGGTGCCGTTGCAACGCGGGCAGGTGATGTGCGAGCCTTCGCTCAATGCCGGGCGCAGGCGCTGGCGGCTGAGTTCGAGCAGGCCGAACTTGCTGATCGAGCTGAACTGCACGCGGGCGCGGTCCTGGCGCAGCGCGTCGCGCAGGCGCTGCTCAACCTCGCGGCGGTTCTTGCTCTCCTCCATGTCGATGAAGTCGACGACGATCAGGCCAGCAAGGTCGCGCAGCCGCATCTGGCGCGCCACTTCGTCGGCGGCTTCCAGGTTGGTGCGGGTGGCGGTTTCCTCGATGTCGCTGCCGCGCGTGGAGCGCGCCGAGTTCACGTCGACCGAAACCAGCGCCTCGGTGTGGTCGATGACGATGGCGCCGCCGGAGGGCAGGTTCACGGTGCGGCTGAAGGCCGTCTCGATCTGGTGCTCGATCTGGAAGCGGCTGAACAGCGCCGCGTCGTCGCGGTAGCGCTTCACGCGATTGGCCGTCTCGGGCATCACGTGGTTCATGAACTGCTGGGCCTGCTCGAAGATGTCGTCGGTGTCGATCAGGATCTCGCCGATGTCGGCGGTGAAGTAGTCCCGGATGGCACGGATGACGAGGCTGCTCTCCTGGTAGATCAGGAAAGCGCCCTTGCCCGCCTTGGAAGCGCCGTCGATGGCGTCCCACAGCTTGAGCATGTAGTTCAGGTCCCATTGCAGCTCTTCGGCGCTGCGGCCAATGCCGGCGGTGCGCGCGATCAGGCTCATGCCCTTGGGGTAGTCGAGCTGGTCGAGGTTTTCCTTCAGCTCTTCGCGCTGCTCACCCTCGATGCGCCGGCTGACGCCGCCGCCGCGCGGGTTGTTGGGCATCAGCACCAGGTAGCGGCCGGCCAGGCTGACGAAGGTGGTGAGTGCGGCGCCCTTGTTGCCGCGCTCTTCCTTCTCGACCTGCACCAGCAGGTTGTCGCCTTCCTTGACCACATCCTGAATGCGCGCGTTCTTGACGTCCGCGCCTTCGCGGAAGTAGTTCTTCGAGATTTCCTTGAACGGCAGGAAGCCGTGGCGGTCTTCGCCATAGTCGACGAAGCAGGCTTCCAGGCTGGGCTCGACGCGCGTGATGAGCGCCTTGTAGATGTTGCCCTTGCGCTGTTCGCGCCCTTCGATTTCGGTTTCGAAGTCGAGCAGCTGTTGCCCGTCGACGATGGCCAGGCGCCGCTCTTCCGGCTGCGTGGCGTTGATCAGCATGCGTTTCATGTGCACTCCAGCAGGGCAGGGTGCCTGGCGGCACGCTGCCCGTTTTGGCGATTACTCGCCGTACTCACATCGATGCACGAAAAACGCGGTGGAACCGTCGGCGCGAAATGCCCTGGACTGCGTTCTTACCGCCAGTGGCGGTCAGGGTTGCAGCGTTGGCGCGTGCGCGTCGGGCGCGGCTGCAGCGGCATGCGGCGTCGACCCTGGCCGCCGCGGATCACGCGGCGGTGCCCCCACGCCCCGGCTTGCGGCATGAGGCCGAAGCGCATGAAGGCGTGTGCGGGGCGAGACGGGAGACGGGGACGACATGGACTGCAGCTGGGCGCACCGGGCGCGGGTGCCAGAGTCGCCGGCTTCGGCGGTCTGCCACCACGGGTGTTCACGGGTGTCTTGCCTTTGGCGAGACAGGGTTCTTCTTCGTTTCTCTGCCACCTGCAGCTGCGGCCTGCCGGGTACCTCCAGGGCCCCGGCCCGAACGCCCGCTGCGGGCGTTGCATCACCTCTTGTTGCCGGCCGGGGGCTCGTGCCCCACCTGCCGCGCCCCACGTTCACACCGGGACGGCCCGGGTAAACTCCCATAAATCAAGCACTTACAGCGCAAACGTGGAGCGGCAGATTATAGGGGCCAAAGCCCGGCCCAAGGCCACGACCGATGCGCCCGCGGTGCGTCACCTGACGGTGGACGCCGAATCGGCCGGCCAACGGCTCGACAACTACCTGCTGCGCGTGCTGAAGGGCGTGCCGAAAACACACGTCTACCGTGTCATCCGCTCGGGCGAGGTGCGGCTGAACAAGGGCCGGGCGCAGGCCGACAGCCGTGTCGCCGAGGGCGACGACGTGCGGGTGCCGCCGATGCGCCTGCCCGAGCCGTCGACCGCGCCGCCGGCGCCGGCGCGCGAATTTCCGGTGCTGTTCGAGGACGAGCACCTGCTGGCCATCGCCAAGCCCGCCGGCGTGGCGGTGCACGGCGGCAGCGGCGTCAGTTCGGGCGTCATCGAGCAGTTGCGCAGTGCGCGGCCTCAGGCGCGTTTCCTGGAACTGGTGCACCGGCTCGACAAGGAAACCTCGGGTGTGCTGCTGCTGGCCAAGAAGCGCAGCGCGCTGACGGCGCTGCAGGACCAGTTCCGCAGCCGCACCCCCGAGAAGTCCATCGGCAAGGTGTATTCAGCGCTGGTTTTCGGCGCCTGGCCCGACAAGCTCAAGGTCATCGACCTGGCGCTGCACAAGGGCCTGGACGCCAAGGGTGAACGCCATGTGCGCGTGGTGGCCGCCGAACACGCCGACGGCCGGCGCAGCATCACGCTGGTCAAGGTGGCGCAGCGGTTGCAGGACACCACGCTGCTCGACGTGACGCTGAAGACCGGCCGCACGCACCAGATCCGCGTCCACCTGGCCAGCCACGGCCACCCCATCGTCGGCGACCCGAAATACGGCGACTTCGCGCGCAACAAGGCCTACGCGCGTGAACACCGCTTCGAGCGCATGTTCCTGCACGCCAGGCAATTGGCCTTCGACCACCCGGCCACGGGTGAACGCATCACGCTGCTTGCGCCGCTGCCGCCCGAGTGCACGGCGCTGCTGGCTTGACCCTGCGCCCGCACCCCGCGCGCGCCTGCGCGACACTCCTGCCCCCATGAGCCCACGCCGACACCGCCGCTACGACCTGATCGCCTTCGACTGGGACGGCACACTCTTCGACAGCACGATGCTGATCGTGCGCTGCATCCAGAACGCCTGCCGCGACCTCGGCGTGGCCGCGCCCAGCGATGAGGCCGCGGCCTACGTCATCGGCCTGGGCCTGCACGACGCGCTGCGCCACGCCGTGCCCGACCTGCCGGCCGCGCGTGTCAACGAACTGAGCCTGCGCTACCGCCACCACTACGTCGCCAGCAAGGACGAGCTCGTGCTCTTCCCGGGCACGCTGGAAATGCTGCAGGCGCTGAAGCAGCGCCAGCACTTTCTGGCCGTGGCTACCGGCAAGAACCGCCGCGGCCTGGACGACGCGCTGGCCCATTCGCAGCTGCACAGCCTGTTCGACGCCACCCGCACCGCCGATGAAACCGCCAGCAAGCCGCACCCGCGCATGCTGCAGGAACTGATGGCCGAGTTCGGCGTGGCGCCCGAGCGCACCTTGATGATCGGCGACACCACGCACGACCTGCAACTGGCCGCCAACGCCGGCACGCCGCGTGTGGCGGTGAGCTACGGCGCGCACGACGCCGAGGCCTTCGCGGCGCACGGGCCGCTCTTCATCGCCCACAGCACGCGTGAGCTGCACGACTGGCTGCTGGAGCACGCTTGAGCCACGCCCCGGCGCCTCCGACCGACGTCGCGCCGGAGGCGCTGTGCGCCGCGGCCGAACTGGAAGAACGCGGCCGCGCCTGGGTCTGGGACGTGCTGGAGTACGGCCGCCCGGCGCGCGCGTTTGCGCTGCGCTTCGACGGCCAGGTGCGTGCCTACCTGAACCGCTGCGTGCACGTGCCGACCGAGATGGACTGGCAGCCCGGCGAATTCCTCGACATCGAAAAACGCGTCATCCTGTGCAGCATCCACGGCGCGGCCTACGAGCCGCGCGACGGCCGCTGCGTCGGCGGCCCCTGCGGTCGCGGCCGACTGACGCCCGTGCGCGTGGCCGAAGTCGACGGTCAGGTGCATTGGTATCCTTCCCGCGACATCCGGCCGGTGCCTTTCGACGCACCGCCTCCTGAAAGTTCCCCATGAGCGCCACCGACACACCACCGTCTTCCGGGCCGGTGGATCCCCCCTTCGACACGCCGCGCCAGGGCAGCGCCGTGGCGGCCGCGCCGCCGCAGGCGCGCAGCGGGCTCGAATCGTCACTCGAGCGCGTGGCGATGGAACTGCTGCGCCAGCAGAAGACCGACCGCCGCTGGAAGACCTTCTTCCGCCTGGCCTGGCTGGGCCTGGTGGCGGCCGTGCTGTGGGCCGCCTTCGCGCAGCGAGGCCCCACCAGCGCGCCGAGCGCGCCGCACACCGCACTGGTGGAAGTGCGCGGCGAGATCGGCCTGGAGGAGACTGCCAACGCCGAAGACCTGGTGGCGGCGCTGAAACATGCCTTCGAGGACGCGGGCGCGCAGGCCGTGGTGCTGCGCATCAACTCGCCCGGCGGCAGCCCGGTGCAGAGCGGCATCGTCAACGACGAGATCCGGCGCCTGAAGGCCAAGCACAACAAGAAGGTCTACGCGGTGGTCGAGGAGATGTGCGCCTCGGGCGCTTACTACATCGCCGCGGCCGCCGACGAGATCTACGTCGACAAGGCCAGCATCGTGGGCAGCATCGGCGTGCTCATGGACGGCTTCGGCTTCACCGGGCTGATGGACAAGCTGGGGGTCGAGCGCCGGCTGCTCACCGCTGGCGACAACAAGGGCATGCTCGACCCCTTCAGCCCTGCCAACGCGCAGCAGACGGCGCTGGCCAAGGCCATGATCGAGCAGATCCACCAGCAGTTCATCGCCGTCGTCAAGCAAGGCCGCGGTGCGCGCCTGAAGGAGACCCCCGAGACCTTCTCGGGCCTGTTCTGGAACGGCGAAGAGGCGGTGAAGCTGGGCCTGGCCGACGCCCTGGGCAACCTCGACTTCGTCGCCCGTGAGGTGGTGAAGGCCGAGGAGGTGGTCGACTACACGCCGCGGCCCAACGTCGCCGAGCGCCTGGCCAAGCGTTTTGGCGCCGGCGTCGGCGCCGGTGCCGTGAAGGCGCTGCGCGAACTGCCGGCGCTGCGGTGAGCGCCACGCCCGGGGCCGAGACGCGGCCCGTGTCCGAACGCCTGGCCGTGGCGGCCCAGCACCTGCTGCCCCAGCAGGCGCTGACCCGTTTCGCGGGCGTGGTGGCGGGGGCGAAGCTCGGCGCGCTGACGACGCTGAACATCCGCTGGTTCATCGGCCGCTACGGCGTGAACATGGCCGAGGCGGCGAATGCCGACCCCGGCGCCTACGACAGCTTCAACGCGTTCTTCACGCGTGAACTGAAGCCGGGCGTGCGGCCGCTGGCCAGCGCCGACCTGGTGTGTCCGGTGGACGGCGCGATCAGCCAGTTCGGCGCCATCGAGGGCGAGCGCATCTTCCAGGCCAAGGGGCACGACTACACCGCCACCGCGCTGCTGGGCGGCGACAGCGCGCTGGCCGCGCACTTCCACGGCGGCCACTTCGCGACGATCTACCTCAGCCCGCGCGACTACCACCGCATCCACATGCCCTGTGCCGGGCGCCTGCTGCGCATGACGCACGTGCCGGGTGAACTCTTCAGCGTCAACCCGGCCACGGCGCGCGGCGTGCCGGGGCTGTTCGCGCGCAACGAACGTGTGGTGTGTGTGTTCGACGGGCCGCACGGCGTCTGGGTCAATGTGCTGGTAGGCGCCACCATCGTCGGCAGCATGGCCACCGTATGGCACGGTGTCGTCAACCCGCCGCGACCGGGTGTCGTGCGCGACTGGCGCTACGACGACCAGGACATCCGCCTGGCGCAGGGCGCCGAGATGGGGCGCTTCCTGCTCGGCTCCACCGTGGTGATGCTGTTCCCGGCCGGCCCGCTGCGCTTCAACCCGGACTGGGCGCCGGGCGGCGCGGTGCGCCTGGGACAGGCGATGGCGCAGCGCGGGTAGGGCCGTGGACCTGCCGCGTCCGGGCCGCGCCGCGCGCTGGGCGCCGGTGCTGCTGTGGGTGGTGCCGGCGCTGTGGTCGTCGAACTACGTCATCGCGCGGGCTGCCGAAGGCGTGATTGCGCCGCACCTGCTGGCCAGCGGGCGCTGGCTGCTGGCGGGTCTGATCCTGCTGCCCTTCGCCGGCCGCGGGCTGTGGGCCAGACGGGAGGCCTGGCACAGCGAGTGGAAACAGCTGCTGGCGCTGGGCGCCCTGGGCATGTGGATCTGCGGCGCCTGGGTCTACCTGGGTGGGCAGACGACGACGTCAACGAACATCGCGCTCATCTACGCCGCCACGCCGGTGGCCATCGCGCTGCTGAGCGCGCGGCTGCTGCACGAGAGGCTGTCCTTGGCGCAGAAGCTGGGCGGCACGCTGGCCTTGCTGGGCGTGCTGTTTGTCATCGCAAAAGGCCAGCCGCAGAACCTGGTGGCCGTGCGTTTCACGGTGGGCGACGGCTGGATCGTCGCCTGTGCCGTGTCGTGGACGGCGTATTCGGTGCTGCTGAAGTACTGGCCCTCGCGCCTGTCGCCGGCGCAGCGGCTGGTCGCCATCGTCGCCGGCGGCTTGGTGCTGCTGCTGCCGTTCACGGCGCTGGAAGCCTGGCTGGCGCCTGGCCCACCGCTGGGTGCAAAGGCGCTGGGGCTGGTGCTCGTGGCAGCGCTGCTGCCGGGGGCGCTGTCGTATGCGGCGCACGCCTACATCCAGCGTGAACTCGGGGCTTCGCGTACCTCGCTGATGCTCTACCTGTCGCCGGTCTACGGGGCGTTGCTGGCCTGGGCGCTGCTGGGCGAGGTGCCGCAGGGCTACCACCTGGCGGGTGCGGCACTGATCCTGCCCAGCATCTGGCTGGCGACGCGGCGCTGAGTCAGCGCGAGCCGCCAGCGGCCCGGCCTCAGCCGAAGAGGCCGGGGGCGTCGATCGGGTCGTCGGCCTCGCTGTAGAAACAGCTGGGGCACACGGCGCGGTAGCGCTCGTTGCCGCCGATGACGACCTGCTCGCCTTCCTTGACGCGCCGGCCCTCGTCGTCGACACGCAGGTTCATGCTGGCCTTCTTCGCGCAGGCGCAGATGGTCTTCATCTCCTCCAGGTCGTCGGCCAACGTCAACAGCGTGGCGGCGCCGGGGAAGGCCTCGCCGCGGAAGTCGCTGCGCAGGCCGTAGCAGATCACCGGCAGGTGGGCGGCATGCGCCAGCCGGTGCAACTGGCGCACCTGCTCGGGCTGCAGGAACTGGGCTTCGTCGATCAGCACACAAGCCCAGCCTGCGCCGAGCCAGTTCGCGTCGAACACCGTCTGCGGGCCGAAGGTCTCGACCTGGCGCTGCAGGCCCAGCCGCGAGCCGATGATGCCGTGGCCGGCGCGGTCGTCGTGCGCGGCGGTGAACAGGCGCACCTGCATGCCGCGCTCTTCGTAGTTGTGCGCCGCCTGCAGCAGCGCGGTGCTCTTGCCGGCGTTCATCGCGGCATAGCGGAAATAGAGTTTGCTCACAGCAAGACTCTACCCGCCAGCCGCGCCGGCGCGGGCGTCAGGCCAGCGGCGGAATGCGCAGCATCTGCCCCGGGTAGATCTTGTCGGGGTGCTTCAGCATCGGCTTGTTGGCCTCGAAGATGGCCGGGTACTTGTTGGCGTCGCCGTAGAACTGCTTGGCGATCTTCGACAGGTTGTCGCCCGCCACCACCGTGTGCCACTGCGCCTCGGGTTCGGGCGTGGTCACGGTCAGCATGTCGTTGACGCCCGCCACGCCGGCCACGTTGCCGCAACACAGCAGCACCTTTTCCTTGGTCGCCTGGTCGGCCACGACGCCCGAGACGGTGACGGTGGACGTGGCGCCGTCGAAGCCGACGTCGAGCGCGTCGACCTTCAGCCCCTGCGCGACGACGTAGCCCTCGATCGCCTTGCCGGCGGTCTCGTTCAGCGCCGCCACCTGTTCAGGCGACGCACCCGCGGCCGGTGTCGCGGCGGCGGCCTTGCCGGTGCCGAAGAGCTTTTCGCCCGCTTCCTTGAAGAACGACATCAGACCCATGTTTTGACCTCCTGTTGAGGGCCGGCGGCCCGAAAGCGGGATCTTAGGCCGAGCCTGCACGGGCCTCGGTGCGCTCTGGCACCGACCACGTCTCAGGCCGACAGCAGCCCGCGGGTCTCGATGAAACGCACCACCTCGGCCAGCCCCTGCTGCGTGCGCAGGTTGCTCATCACGTAGGGGCGGCGTCCGGCATGGTCGGGGCGCATGCGCTTCGTGTCGGCTTCCATCACCTCGAGGCTGGCACCGACATAGGGTGCGAGGTCGGTCTTGTTGATGACGAAGAGGTCGCTCTTGGTGATGCCGGGGCCGCCCTTGCGCGGGATCTTCTCGCCCGCGGCGACATCGATGACGTAGATCGTCAGGTCGCTGAGTTCGGGGCTGAAGGTGGCCGCGAGGTTGTCGCCGCCGCTTTCGATGAACACGATGTCGGCGTCGGGAAACTGCTCGAGCAGGCGGTCCACCGCTTCGAGGTTGATCGACGCGTCTTCGCGTATCGCGGTGTGCGGGCAGCCGCCGGTCTCGACGCCGACGATGCGTTCGGGCGACAGCGCACCGGCCACGGTGAGCAGGCGCTGGTCTTCCTTGGTGTAGATGTCGTTGGTGACGACGACGATGTCCCAGCGCTCGCGCATCGACTTGCACAGCATCTCGACCAGCGTCGTCTTGCCCGAGCCCACGGGGCCGCCGACACCCACGCGCAGCGGGGGCAGCTTCTTGGTTCGACCGGGTACTGCGTGCAGCTTCGTGTTCATGCGGGTCATGATGCACGAAGCGTGCAAGCCCGCGCCGGGGCGCAGGGCGGGCGGCTTTCAGGAGCGGAACAGGCGCGAGTACTGCGTTTCGTGCTGGGCGCTCAGGATGGCGAGCATGGGGGCGTAGGCCTGGCGTACGTCGGCGGGCAAGGCCAGCGCCTGCCCGACAACGGCCGGCAGTTCGGCGGCCAGGCGCGAGAGCACCCGCTGCGCGGCGGCCTGGCCCAGGGGCACCGCCTTCATCGCGGCCTGCGCCATGTTCTCGGCCCAACCCCAGGCGAAGGCCAGCAGCGTGTCGCGCGGCGTGGCGCCGGCCAGCACGGCCGCCAGCGCAAACGCCGTGGGCCACAACGGTGCGGGGGGCAGCGCCGCCAGCGTGGCCAGCCGGGGGTCGGCGGCGTGGGCGCCGTTTTTCAGCCAGTCGAGCAGCGAACGGCCCATCTGCTCGGCCTGGGCGCGGAACTCGGCGCTCTCGCGGGTGCAGCGCAGCCAGGTGTTGACGGCCTGCGCCTGCACCGCGTCGTGCGCCTGCCAGGCGGCGTGGGCTTGCGCCAGCGCGGGCAGGTCGCTGCGTGCCAGTGTCAGTTGCAGCTGCGCCGAGAGCCAGTCTGCGGCCTGGGCCTCGTTGCCGACGAGGCCGGCCTCGACGGCGGCCTCCAGCCCTTCGGAATAGCTGAACCCGCCCACCGGCAGCGCCGGCGAGGCCAGCCACATCAGCTGCAGCAGCGTCGCCGGCGGCGCCGCGGCGTCAGTGTTTGTGGTCGCCGTGGTCATGACCGCAACCGGGGCCGTGCACATGCGGCGCCGGTGCTGCGGCGACGTTCACCGGCACGGGCCGGCCCCGCGGGGGTGCGGGCGTGGCCGGGTGTTCGTGGGCGTGACCGTGCTCGTGGCCGTGCCCGTGCCCATGCTCGTGACCATGCTCGTGTGCATGGCCATGCCCGTGCGAGGCTGCGGCATAGGCGCCACCTTCGGGCTCGAAGGGCTGCTTCTCTTCGCTCACCGTCAGGTGCATGGCCCGCAGCATCTCGGCCAGCACATGGTCGGGTTCGAGCTTCAGGTGGTCGGCCGCGATCTCCAGCGCCACGTGGCGGTTGGCCAGGTGGTAGGTGGCGCGCATCAGGTCGAGCGCGCTACCGTGCTGCGCACAGGCGCGCACCACCAGCACGGGCTGCGGCGCGGCCTTCACCAGCACCAGCGAGCCGTCCTCCGCCACCAGCACGTCGCCACCGCGCGCCACGGTGCCCCGCGGCAGGAAGACGGCAAGCTGGCGACCGGCGCTGTCGGTGGCGTCGAAGCGGCTCTTCTGGCGTGTGTCCCAGCCCAGTTCGACGCTGCTGGCGCGCTTGAGCAGCGCAGGCGCCAGGCCTTTGCCCTGGGCGATGATCTTGTTGACGGTGAGCATGGTGACGGGCCTTCCGGTGGCGGGCTTGCGGGGTCGGGATCGGCGGGCTAGTATAACGTTTGTTATAACGAAAGGCCTGCCATGACCGCGCTCAAGCTTACCCAGATCGGCAATTCCGTCGGCGTCATCCTGCCCAAGGAAGTGCTGGCGCGGCTGAAGCTGGAGAAGGGCGACACGGTGTTCGTCACCGATGCGGCCGATGGCTTGCGGCTGACGCCCTACGACCCTGCGTTGGACGAACAGCTGAAGGCGGGCCGCGAGTTCATGCGCGAGTACCGGGATACGTTTCACCAGCTCGCCAAATGAGCTGGCGCTGGGTGACGAGGCAGGCCCTGGAGCTGCTGCACGACGAAAGCATTGCCGAGCACGGTGGCGCTCCGGGCCTGCGCGACGAAGGCCTGTTCGAGTCGGCCCTGGCGCGGCCGCTGAACCTTGCCGCCTATGGGGAACCCGACGTCGCGGAGCTCGCCGCTGCCTATGGTGTGGGCCTGGCGAAGAACCATCCCTTCGTCGAAGGCAACAAGCCCGTGGCCTTCCTCGCGGTCGGCATGTTTCTCGGCCTCAACGGCCACCGCCTCGTCACCAGCCAGGTCGAGGCGGCGGCCACGATGCTCGATGTCGCCGCCGGTACGCTCGATGAACCCGCGTTCGCGGCGTGGCTGCGCACCCACGTCCGGCCGCGCTGAGTCAGCCGTTCAGAAGAGGAAGTAGCGCTGCGCCAGCGGCAGCACGGTGGCCGGGTCGCAGGTCAGCAACTGCCCGTCGGCGCGCACGCGGTAGGTCTGGGCGTCGATCTCCATCTTCGGCAGCCAGGCGTTGTGCACCATGTCGGTCTTCTTCACGCTGCGGCAGCCCTTCACCGCGGCCAGGCGCTTGTGCAGGCCGAGCTGGTCGCCCATGTCGCTGGCGATCGCACTCTGGCTCAGGAAGGTCAGTGACGTAGCCTGCAGCACGCGCCCGAAGCTGCCGAACATCGGCCGGTAGTGCACCGGTTGCGGCGTCGGGATCGATGCATTCGCGTCGCCCATCAGCGCCGAAGCGATGAAGCCGCCCTTGAGGATCAGGCTGGGCTTGACGCCGAAAAACGCCGGCCGCCAGAGCACCAGGTCGGCCCACTTGCCGACCTCGATGCTGCCCACCTCGTGCGCGATGCCGTTGGCCAGCGCCGGGTTGATGGTGTACTTGGCGATGTAGCGCTTGACGCGGAAGTTGTCGTGGCGCGCCGTGTCTTCGGGCAGCGTGCCGCGCTGGCCCTTCATCTTGTGCGCCGTCTGCCAGGTGCGGATGATGACTTCGCCCACACGCCCCATGGCCTGGCTGTCGGACGACATCATGCTGATGCCGCCCAGGTCGTGCAGCACGTCCTCGGCGGCGATGGTCTCGCGGCGGATGCGGCTTTCGGCGAAGGCCAGGTCCTCGGCGATGCTGGCGTCGAGGTGGTGGCAGACCATCAGCATGTCCAGGTGCTCGTCCACGGTGTTGGCCGTGTAGGGCATGGTCGGGTTGGTGGAACTGGGCAGGAAGTTCGCCTCGCCCACCACCTTCATGATGTCGGGCGCATGCCCGCCGCCGGCGCCCTCGGTGTGGAAGGCACAGAGTGTTCTGCCGCGCGTGGCGGCGATGGTGTCCTCGACGAAGCCGCTTTCGTTCAGCGTGTCGCTGTGGATGCTGACCTGCGTGTCGGTGACCTCGGCGATGTCCAGGCAGTTCGAAATCGCCGCCGGCGTCGTGCCCCAGTCCTCGTGCAACTTCAGGCCGATGGCGCCGGCGGCGATCTGCTGGCTCAGCGCATCGGGCCGCGCGGCGTTGCCCTTGCCCATGAAGCCCAGGTTCATCGGGAAGGCCTCGGCGGCCATCAGCATGCGGTGGATGTTCTCGGGGCCGGGGGTGCAGGTGGTGGCAAAGGTGCCGGTGGCCGGCCCGGTGCCGCCGCCGAGCATGGTGGTGATGCCGCTGGTCAGCGCCTCGTCGATCAGTTGCGGGCAGATGAAGTGGATGTGGCTGTCGATGCCGCCGGCGGTGACGATCATGCCCTCGCCGGCCAGGATCTCGGTGCCCGGGCCGATGACGATGTCCACCCCCGGCTGCACGTCGGGGTTGCCGGCCTTGCCGATGGCGGCGATGCGGCAGCCCTTGATGCCGACGTCGGCCTTCACGATGCCCCAGTGGTCGATGATGAGCGCGTTGGTGATGACGAGGTCGTGTGCCTCGTGGTGGCCGGGGCCGTTGACGACCTGGCTCTGGCCCATGCCGTCGCGGATGGTCTTGCCGCCGCCGAACTTCACCTCTTCGCCATACCCGACGGCCCGTCCGTCGGGTCCTACCCGGCCCTCGCCGGCGTTCAGCGTGAAGTCGTGTTCGACCTCGACCACGAGCCCGGTATCGGCCAGGCGCAGGCGGTCGCCGACCGTGGGGCCGTACATCTCGGCGTAGGCACGCCGGCCTATCGTTCTGCTCATCACACGCCCCCCTCAAACTTGGCCATTTGTCAGGCCGCGAAATCCCCAGACCTGGCGCTTGCCGCCGTAGGGCACCAAGGTCACCGTGCGCTCCTGCCCGGGCTCGAAGCGCACCGCGGTGCCGCTGGCGATGTTCAGGCGTTGGCCGCGTGCCGCCTGGCGGTCGAAGAGCAGCGCCGCGTTGGTCTCGGCGAAGTGGTAGTGCGAGCCCACCTGGATGGGCCGGTCGCCACTGTTGGCCACCACGAGCGTGGTCTTCGGGCGGCCGGGATTCAGTTCGTGTTCGCCGTCGTCGATCAGCAGTTCACCAGGGATCATGTCTGCGTCCTCAAAGCGCGGCCCACCGGCCACGCGACCAAGCTTCCCGCCGCGGAACCGGCTTCGCCGGGCCGCAGGCGGACGGCCCCCCTGGGGGGTAGCGAGCGATAGCGAGCTTGGGGGCTCATGAGATAGGTTGGTGCACGGTCACCAGTTTGGTGCCGTCGGGGAAGGTGGCTTCGACCTGGATCTCGGTGACGATCTCGTGCACACCCTCCATCACGTCGTCGCGGCCCAGCACCGTCTTGCCTTCGCTCATCAGCTGCGCCACGGTCTTGCCGTCGCGCGCACCTTCCAGGAGGGCGCAGCTGATCAGCGCGATGGCCTCGGGCACGTTGAGCTTCAGCCCGCGTGCCTTGCGGCGCTCGGCCAGCAGGCCGGCGGTGAAGAGCAGCAGCTTGTCTTTCTCTCTGGGGGTCAGGTCCATGGGCCATCCTTCAGCACGTTGGATGCCAATGTAACCAGCCCGGCCGGCGGCTGGCCCGCAACGTGCAATCCGTGGCGCAGCCATGGCCACCGCAACCCCCCTTCCTGACCGCACTGCCGTGCCCGCGCCGCAGCAACGGGTCATCAAGGTGCGGCGCGACTACAACGCCTGGGTCGCCAGCGAGACGCTGGAAGACTACGCACTGCGCTTCACACCCCGGTCTTTCCGCAAGTGGAGCACCTGGCGCGTGGCCAACACCGCGCTCGGCGGCGCGGCGTCCTTTCTCGTGCTGGAAGCCTTGGGCGCCACGCTGCTGCTGCAGTTCGGCTTCGTCAACACGTTCTGGGCCATCCTGGCCACCGCGGTGATCATCTTCACCGCCGGCCTGCCCATCAGCGTCTACGCCGCCCGTCATGGCCTGGACATGGACCTGCTGACACGCGGCGCCGGCTTCGGCTACATCGGCAGCACCATCACCAGCCTGGTCTACGCCAGCTTCACCTTCATCTTCTTCGCGCTGGAAGCGGCCATCATGGCCTACGCGCTGGAGCTGGCCTTCGACATCCCGCCGGCCTGGGGTTACCTGATGTGCGCGCTGGTGGTCATCCCGCTCGTCACGCACGGCGTCACCGCGGTGAGCCAGCTGCAGGTGTGGACGCAGCCGCTGTGGCTGGTGCTGCTGGTGCTGCCCTATGTCTACGTCTTCAACGCCCACCCCACGCTGGTGAGCGAACTGCGCGCCTACGCAGGTGAAAACGGGCAGGGCGGCGCCTTCGACCCGCTGCTCTTCGGCGGCGCGCTCACCGTGGGCGTGGCGCTCATCACGCAGATGGGCGAGCAGGTCGACTACCTGCGTTTCATGCCCGAGAAGACACGCGCCAACCGCTGGCGCTGGTGGGGCGGCGTGCTGCTGGGCGGCCCGGGCTGGGTGGTGCCGGGCGTGCTGAAGATGCTGGGCGGCGCCTTGCTGGCGCTGCTGGCGCTGAAGATGGCGGTGCCCGCCGACCGCGCCGTCGACCCCAACCAGATGTACCTGGCGGCCTGGGAACTCGTGTTTCCGCACTACGGCTGGGCGGTGGCGGCCACGGCGCTCTTCGTCATCGTCAGCCAGTTGAAGATCAACGTCACGAACGCCTATGCCGGCAGCTTGGCCTGGAGCAACTTCTTCGCGCGCGTGACGCACAGCCACCCCGGGCGCGTGGTGTGGATGGTGTTCAACACGCTGATCGCGCTGATGCTGATGGAGCTGGAAGTCTTCAAGGCCATCGGCGGCGTGCTCGGCCTGTACAGCAACATCGCCATCAGCTGGATCATGGCCGTGGTGGCCGACCTGGTGGTCAACAAACCGCTGGGCTTGTCGCCGAAAGGCATCGAGTTCAAGCGCGCCCACCTCTACGACATCAACCCGGTGGGTGTGGGCGCGATGGGCGCGGCATCGGTGTTGTCGATGGCCGCCTACCTGGGCGCCTTCGGGCCGCTGGCGCAGGCGTTTTCGGCCGTCATCGCGATGGCCGTGGCCTTCGTCACCGCACCGCTGATCGCCTGGGCGACGAAGGGTCGCTACTACATCGCGCGCAGCGCCACGGCGACGGCCGACGATGCCGGCGCTTACCTGGGTGCCAGCGCGGGGCTGAAGGCGCTGCGCCGCTGCGTCATCTGCGAGCGCAGCTACGAAGGCGAGGACATGGCCGCCTGCCCGGCCTACGGCGGGCCCATCTGCAGCCTGTGCTGTTCACTCGACGCGCGCTGCCACGACCTGTGCAAACCCGCCGCGGCGCGGGCACCCGAGCAGCTCACCGCGCTGCTGCGCCGCCTGACGCCACGCGCCTGGTGGCCGCAGCTCGACACCGGCCTGGGCCGCTACCTGCTGCTGATGGGCTGCGTCGCGCCGGCGCTCGCGGGGCTGCTCTACCTGCTCTACGACGTCGAACTGCGCCAGCTCGGTGAAAGCGCGTCGCTGCTGGCGCCGGCGCTGCGCACCGGCTTCATCAAGGCCTACTGCGCGCTCCTGCTGCTGGGCGGCGTCATCGGCTGGTGGCTGGTGCTGACGCAGATCAGCCGCCGCGTGGCGCAGGAGGAAAGCAACCGTCAGACCGAGGCCCTGGTGCTCGAGATCGACTCGCACCGCCGCACCGACGAGGAACTGCAGCGCGCCAAACACGCCGCCGAGGCCGCGCGGCGTTCGGCCGAGGCCGCCAACCAGGCCAAGACACGGTACATCTCGGCCATCAGCCACGAACTGCGCACGCCGCTGAACAGCATCCTGGGTTACGCCCAGCTGCTCGACGAAGACCCCTCGCTGCCGGTGCACCGCAAGCAGGCGGTGGGCGTGATACGGCGCGGCGGCGAGCACCTGCTCGGGCTCATCGAAGGCACGCTGGACATCGCGCGCATCGAAGGCGGCAAGCTCACGCTCGACCCCAAGCCGATGCGGCTGCGCCAGGCGCTGCAGCAGATCGTGCAGCTGTTCGAGCTGCAGGCCTGTGCCAAGGGCCTGCACTTCGAGCACGACATCGCCGGCGCGCCCGAGCTCGTGCGCGCCGACGAACGGCGGCTGACGCAGATCCTGATCAACGTGCTGGGCAACGCGGTGAAGTTCACGCAGGCCGGGCGTGTCGCCTTCCGCTGCGCCCACGTGCGCGAGATGGCGGTGTTCGAGATCGAGGACACCGGCCCGGGCATCGCCGAGGCCGACCTCGAACGCATCTTCGAGCCCTTCTCGCGCGGCGCGCACGCCGCGGCTTCGGCCAGCGGTGCGGAAGCCGGCGGCGCCGCCGCTGGTGGCACCGGGCTGGGCCTGACCATCGCCAAGATGCTGACCGACCTGATGGGCGGTGAGATGACGGTGAACACCACGCCGGCGGGCAGCCTGGCGCCAGGCGTGTCCGGCAGTGGCACGGTGTTCCGCGTGCGGCTCTTCCTGCCTGCGCTGCAGGGCGTGCGCGTGGCGCAGCCGGTGCCCGCGCGCGGCGGCTACGCCGGGCCGCGCCGGCGTGTGCTGGTGGTCGACAACGAGGAGGTCGACCGCACGCTGCTCGCCCGCCGCCTGCAGGCGCTGGGCTTCGACGTGCTCGAGGC
>CAMTUD010000084.1:0-6561 GCA_947084805.1 uncultured beta proteobacterium
CGCCGCGCCGATGCCGCAGCCGACACCGGCACCCGTACCCGACCCCGGTTGGCCGCACTGGCGGGTGGCGTGGGTGGCCGCCGGCGCCGCGCTGGGTGGCGCGCTGATCTGGGGCGGCGGTGGCGAGACGCCCGCGCCGCCACCCCCCACGACGGCCACGGCGCCGCGCGTCGTCACGCTGGCCACCGCAGTGCCCCGTCCGCCGTCGCCAGCGTCGCCGGCGTCACAGCCCTTGCAGGGGCTCACCCTGGCCGGCCTGCTGGCGTTCGACAAGACCGCGCTCGACTTCGGACCCATTGCCAGGCGCAGCGACGTCGCCGCGCGTCCGCTGCAGCTCACCGTCCGCAACCTGATTGGCACGACACGCACACTCAAGCTGGTCGGCAGCGGCCCCGACGTCGCCGCCTTCACGCTCGACGCCCCGCTGTGCGCGAAGGCCGACGGCGGCTGGCGCGTCGAGAAGAGCTGCCAGTTCAGCGTGAACTTCACCCCGCGGCACGAAGGCCCGCACAGCGCACGCTTCGAAGTGATCGCCGACGGCCGGCCCAGCGGGCAGGCGGTGCAGCTCGGCGGCAACGGCGCCGCGCCGGCCAGCGCGGGGCTCTGGGCCATCGGCAACACGCTCACGCTCGACACGGTGCGCTGCGAGGCCGGCAAGGTGACGCTGGGCGGCCGCATGAGCGGCCACAGCGGCAACTACCTGGAAGTCGAACCCGGCGGCCTCGGCGCCCGGCCGAGCTGCAGTGCCTGGACCGGCAAGCACCAGCGCAATGCCCTGACGACCACCTGCATGCGCCTGCAGGCCGACCCGGAGAGCAGCACGTGGACGATGAGCGCGCAGCCCTGGTTGTTGCGTGAACCCGAGACCCAGGCCCGCGCCTGGCTGCGGCGCGAGGTGCCTGGCCAGAACGCGGTGCAGACCGTGGTCTACGTCGAAGCGCCGCTGAACTGCAGGCGCTGAAGTCGCTGAAGTCGCTGAGTGGCTGAGCCGCTCAGCCGCCGCCGTAACGCGACTGCAGTTCCTGGGCGGCTCGCGCCTCGCGCTGCAGGCGTGTGCCGCCCAGCCACAGGGCCACCGCGCGGCCTTGTCTGTCCAGCTCCAGCCGCGCCGCTTCGCCGTGGCTGGCAAAACCGCCGGCCAGGGTGATGCGCCCTTCGCCTGGCGCGGCACCGGGCTCGATCTGCGGCGCATCGAGCAGCGGGTTGGGCAGTGCAGGGTTGGCCACCAGCACACGGTCGGCGCCGGGCAGCAGGTCGACTGCGCCCCACAGCGTCCACCAGCGGCCCTGCCAGGCCGCCGTGCGCGGGCCCGGCGCGCCATGCTGCAGGCCGGCGCGCAGAATCTGCAGCGCACCGTCGACCCACACGCCGGCCTGGCCGTCGGCGGCATTGCTCAGGATCGACAGGCTCAGGCCCTGCGCCGGCACGCAGACCGTGCGCGACAGCGTGCCCTGGAAGCCGCCGGTGTGGCCGAAGCCGTCCCACTCGGGCCCCGCGCCCGCCGTGCCGCCACTGATGGTGCCCAGGCCGTACCAGCGTTCCACCGTGCCATACGGGTCACGCCACTGCCGGCGCACCAGCTCGCGCCGGCTCTCCGGCGACAACACGCTGGCCGCGGCATCGGGCGCCAGGCTGCCGTAGAAGGTCGCCAGGTCGGCCGCAGTGCTGACAAAACCGGTGGCCGCAGCGAGTGCATGCGTGGGGTTGTCGCCGGGAATCTGCAGCCGCCGGCCCAGCGGCCACTTCGCGCTGTAGCCGCGCGCGAAGGCGGCACCGGCGGGCAGCGGCGCGTCGGGCGTGGTGTGCTTCAGCCCGCTGGCAGCCACCACCTCGCGCGCCACCCAGGCGGCATAGGTTTCGCCGGTGACGGCGGCAATGGCCAGCCCCAGCAGGCCGTAGCCGTGGTTCGAGTACTTGAAACGGGTGTTGGCCGGCAGCACCGGGCCGCCGGCCAGGTCGGCGCGCAGCGCGGCCTCGTCGAGAAAGGGTCGGCGGTCTGACCACTGCCCGGCATCGGCACCGTCGCGCACCAGGCCCGCGGTGTGCGACAACAACTGGGCCAGCGTGGCCGCCGCCACTTGCGGATGCAGGCCGTCGACGTAGCGCCCCACCGGGTCGTCGAGCCGCCAGCGGCCGCGCTCGCGCAACAGCAGCACCGCCGCAGCGGTGAAGGTCTTGGAGTGCGAGGCAACGCGGAAGCGGTGGCGCGGCGTGAGCGCGGCGCCGTCGCCGGCCGTGCCCAGCGCAAACTGCGCCACGCGCCGGCCGTGGTAGGCCACGGCCACCGAACAGCCGGGCTGTTCGGTGGCGCGCAGCTGAAAGGCCAGCCAGCGCGGCAGGTAGTCCAGCGCCGCGGCCAGCGCCGGCGGCAGCGCCGGCGCTGGCGCGGCTTTCACAGGCGCTCGAACACCGCTGCGATGCCCTGCCCGCCGCCGATGCACATCGTCACCAGCGCGTAGCGGCCGCCGGTGCGGTGCAGTTCGTAGATCGCCTTGGTGGCCAGGAAGGCGCCGCTGCAGCCGATCGGATGCCCCAGCGCAATCGCGCCGCCGTTCGGGTTGACCTTGCTCATGTCGAGTTCCAGCCCACGCGCCACGGCGATGGCCTGCGAGGCGAAGGCTTCGTTGCTCTCGATGACGTCCATCTGGTCGAGCGTGAAGCCGCCCTTCTTCAGCGCCAGCCGGGTGGCCGGGATCGGGCCTTCGCCCATCACGTCGTTGGGCACGCCGGCGATGGCGTAGCTGGCCAGGCGGGCCATCGGCTTGTGGCCGGCAGCAGCGGCCACAGCGGCGTCGGCCAGCACGAAGAAGGCCGCACCGTCGTTGATGCCCGAGGCATTGCCCGCCGTCACCGAGCCGTCCTTCTTGAAGGCCGGCTTCATCTTGCCCAGCGTCTCCAGCGTGGTGCCGGCCTTGACGTGTTCGTCGGTGTCGAAGATCACCTCGCCCTTGCGCGTCTGCTTGACGATGGGGACGATCTGGCTCTTGAAGCGGCCCTCGGCGATGGCCGCGGCGGCCTTGCGGTGCGAGTCGACGGCCAGCTGGTCCTGCTCTTCACGCGTGATGCCCCACTTGGTGACGAGGTTTTCAGCCGTGATGCCCATGTGGCCGACGCCGAAGGGGTCGGTCAGCGCGGCGACCATCGCGTCGATGAGCTTGGTGTCGCCCATGCGCGCGCCGTTGCGCATCGCCGGGCTCAGGTAGGCGCCGCGCGACATCACTTCGACGCCGCCGCCGACGCCGTAGTCGCAGTCGTTCAGCAGGATGTTCTGCGCCGTCGTCACGATGGCCTGCAGGCCCGACGAACACAGCCGGTTGACGGCCATGGCCACACTTTCCATCGGCAGCCCGGCCTGGATCGAAGCCACGCGCGCCACATAGGGGTAGCGGCTCTCGGTGGGGATGCAATTGCCCACCGTCACGTAGTTGATGGCCTTGGGGTCGACACCCGAACGCTTGACGGCCTCTTTCATCACGGTGCCGGCCAGTTCACACGGCTCGATGTCGGCCAGGCCGCCGTTGAAGGTGCCGATGGCGGAACGGGCTGCGCCGAGAACCACGACGTCGCGTTTGCTCATGAGAAGGTCTCCTGTAGGTTGGGGGTCAAAACGCCGCTAGTGGGCACCCGGCGGCTGGCAAAAAGCTGACAAAGGCGGGGGCGTGAGCTTACAGACCGGGCCGGGCCGGCCGCGGCGCCCTGCAGCGCCGGCCGTGCTTGGGCAGAATCTTGCCATCATCCACCAGCCGCCCGGGCCCCGCCGGCGGGACAACCCTGCCGCCGTGCGCCACGCGCCCCCTGCCCCCGTCGCACCGCTCAGCCACCACGAGATCCTGGGCCTGGTCGAGCCGTTCACGCGCAGCGGACGCCATGTCGACCTGGCGGCCAGCGACCGCGCGGCACGGCGGCTCGCCTTCAAGCCCGTCGAACACGCCGCGGCCGGCGACGGCCAGCCGGCGTTGCGCGAAGTCCTGCAGCTGGAAGACGCTGGCCGCGGCCGCTGGCGGCTGACACGCCAGCTCACGCTACCCGGTGGCCTGCAGGCCGCGCTGCAGGCCGAAGGCGCCAGCCCCGCCGACCTGCTGGCGCGTGTGAGCGCGATACCGCTGCAGCGCCAGTACAGCGCCGGCGCCGGCGTGCAGGTGGTCAGGCAGCAACGACTGGAAGGCGCGGTCGGGTCCTCGGCCGACACCGCCGAAAACCGCGCCGCGCTGGCCGCGGCCCCGGTGCTGATGAGCCAGGCCACGGCGCAGGTGGACGGCCTGCTGCTGCGTTTCAAGGTCAGCGCGGTGAAGGGCATCTCGGGCGAGATCGAGCTCGAGCGCACGGGCGAACAAACGCTCGAGTTGCCCGACGACCTGCTGGCCGTGCTGGGCTGGAGCTGGGCGCGGCTCGTCCAGCGCCAGCAGGGCTGGACGAGCCGGGTGCGCCTGCGTGGCGAAGGCTACAAACGCAGCCGCGACGCCGAAACCAAGCTCGACCTCGCGGTGCAGCACCTGGCCCGCACGCTGGCCGAACCGCCGGCGCGTTTCCACGATCAGCGTGTGGGCGCACGCTGGGGCGTGGTGGTGCGCCGCGCGCTGCCGCTGATCGGCAGCGCGGCGATGATCGCCGCCGCCGCGGTGTTCGCCAGACTCGAGCCCGACCTGGCGCAGGACTCGGTGTTGCGCATGCTGATCTTCCACGCGCCACCCATCTTGCTGGTCATCCTGTTCAGCCTGAACGAACTGCCGCGGGTGGAGATTCCGCCACTGCCACGGCGCCCGCGCGGCGCCAGCTGGCGGCGCGCGGCCGACGGCCGCGCCTGAGTCTTCTTCCATCCGACACCAGGGCGACGATGAGCGGCAACCCGATGAACGTCCCCCCGATCTCGATCGCCGCGGCCAAGGCGGCGCTGATCGAGCAGTACGCCGACCCCGTGCTGCGCCGCCGCGCCACCATGCTGTGGGGCACACGCGGCGTGGGCAAGTCGTCCGTCGTGCGCCAGGTGGCGGCGCATTTCGGCGTGCCGCTGGTGGACCTGCGCCTGACGACCATCGAGCCGGTGGACATCCGCGGCGCCATCTACGCCGACGACGTGCGCGGCAAGACGGTATGGTTCCCGCCCGAGTTCCTGCCCACGCCCGAGCAGCCCGCGGGCATCCTCTTCCTGGACGAGCTGACCGCCGCCGACCAGCGGCTGCAGATCAGCGCCTATTCGCTGATCCTCGACCGCAAGGTAGGCCATTACGCACTGCCCGACGGCTGGCAGGTCATCGCCGCGGGCAACGCCAGCTTCCACGGCGCCGTCAGCCACGACATGGGCACGGCGCTGGCCGACCGCATGTTCCACTTCAACGTGCAGACGGTGATCGACGCCTTCCTGGCGCATGCCGTGCAGCAGGGCTTTGCGCCCGAGGTCATGGCCTACCTGCGCGTGCGGCCCGACAAGCTCGACGACACGCAGGCCCAGCTGGCCGCCGACCACCTCGTCGGCGCCAGCCCGCGCGGCTGGGAAGACGTCTCCAACGTGCTCAAGTCGGGCCTGAGCGAAACCGCGCGGCGCGCCTTCGTGCAGGGCCGCGTGGGTGCCGCCAACGCCGCCGAATTTTTCGGCGTGCTGCGTGAACTGCAGGCCGGTGCCGACGTGCTGCGCCTGCTGGCCGCGCGACCGGGCGAAGAGACCGCCGCACTGCTGCCGACCACGCTGGACGGCCTCTACGGCATGCTCTACGGCCTGCTGGCCGCCTGCACCGAGGCACCCCGGCTGGCGCGTGCGCTCGAAGTCGTCGAACAGCTGCCCGACATCCGCAGTGGTGTCGGCCTGCCCCTGCGCGAAGCGCAGACGCTGGCCATGGAACTGCTGTTCCAGAAGGCCCTGGAAACCGGCCTGGAAGCCGCCGTGATGGACAGCCCCGCCTACCGCCGCTACAGCGAACGCCGCGCGGCCGACGGCGTCTGAGCGGCATGGCCGACATCGGCAGCACGCACGGCGGCCTGCACGGCGGCCACCGAGGCACACGCGCGGTGCAGCGCATGGTGGAGTACGCACCTTCCACCGGCGGGCTGGCGCTGTGGGTGCACCACCACGACGGCGCCGCCGCAGCGGCAGACCCGTCGCCCGACCGCGCCGCCGCGCCGCCCGTGCGCACCGACGGCCACACCTTGACCTACAGCCCCGCCTTCACCACGCTGCCGCTGCCCGAACAGGCCGGCTGGGTGGCGCACGAGGTGCTGCACATCGCGCTGCGCCACGCCCCGCGCTTCCTCGAACTGCAGGCGCTGCTGGGCGACGTCGACCTGCCGCTCTTCAACCTGTGCGCCGACGCCCTCGTCAACAGCACGCTGTCGCACCTGGCCTGGCTGGCGCTGCCCCAGGACGCCGTGCACCTGGATGCGCTGCTGGAGACGACGCTGGCGATCCACCAGCCGCTGGAGAAGTCGCTGCTGGAATGGGACGTCGAGCGCCTCTACCGTGAACTCGACGACCGCCGCCCGGCGCGCGGCGGCGGGCAGACGCAGCACCGCAGCGGCGCACAAGGCGACGGCCGCGAAGGCGCGCAACAGCCGCAGCGCGAAGACGGC
>CAMTUD010000085.1:0-22875 GCA_947084805.1 uncultured beta proteobacterium
CCACACCCGCCGCGCTGCAGCAGTACGACGCGCAGCGCCGGCCGGCCGGGCTGGCCGTGGCCGAACGTGCACGCCAGTTGGGCGCCGGCCTGGAGGCACGGCCCGCGGGCACGGCACCGCTGCCCCGGCGCCCGTCCGAGGCCGTGATGCGCCACACGGCCGTCGACCCGAGCCTGTTCGCGACCTACCCGCCATGATGGACTGACCCGCTTCCCGCACCGACCGGACACCCGAAGCCGGCCCGCATCGCCCGCCCGAACCACCCGAAGGAGACACTCCGATGAGCCACCTGCCCCAGAGCAACCGCCGCCGCCAACTGATCGTCGGCGGCGCCGCCGTCGCCGCTGCGCCCGCACTCTTCAACATCGCCCGCGCCCAGCCTGCGGCCATCAAGATCGGATTCCCGGTGCCGCTGACCGGCGCCTTCAGCGCCGAGGCGCAAGACCAGGTGCGTGCCGCCGAACTGGCGGTGAAGGAGTGGAACGCGGCCGGCGGCCACAAGGGCCAGAAGTGCGAACTGCTGGTGCGCGACGACAAGCTGAACCCGGGTGAAGCGGCCACGCGCACGCTGGAACTCATCGAGAAGGACAAGGTCAACTTCGTCGTCGGTTCGCTCAGCGCCGCCACGCAGCTGTCGATCAATGCGGTGACGCGTGAACGCAAGGTGCTGTTCAACAGCATCAGCCAGAGCGACACCATCAACGAGGCCAAGGACTGGAGCCTCTACACCTTCCACGAGGCGCTGAACCCGCACCTGACGGCCGGCGCCGTGGCGCGTTACGCCTTCCCGAAGTTCGGCAAGAAGATCGTCTACCTGACGGCCGACTACGCCTACGGCCACGAGATGGTGCGCGGCTTCCAGCGCGCGGGCGCCGCCTTGGGTGCGCAGACGCTGGCCGACATCCGCCATCCGCTGGGCGCCGCCGACTACAGCGCCTTCCTGCCGCGCATCCAGGCACTGAAGCCCGACATCCTGGTGCTGTGCAACTTCGGCCGCGACCTCGTCAACAGCGCCAAGCAGGCCACCGACTTCGGCCTCAAGCAAGGCACCAAGATCATCGCCCCGGTGCTGCTGTACACCAGCCGCGTGGCCGGCGGGCCCGATGCCTTCGAAGGCATCCTGGGCGGCACCAGCTACTACTGGGGCATGGAGGACAAGATTCCCAGCGCGAAGAAGTTCAACGACGCCTTCCGCAAGGCCTACGCCGGCGCCGTGCCTTCGGACTACGGCGCACTCGGCTACGCCGGCATCCTGAGCGTGCTGCAGGCGGTGAAAAACGCCGACGCCACCGATTCGCAGCGCGTGGCCATCGCGCTGCGCCAGCTGAAGTACGACTGGTACAAGGGGCCGCAGTTCTACCGCAAGTGCGACCACCAGAGCGTGCAGAGCGTCGTCATCGTCGAGAGCAAGAGCAAGAACATGAAGGACAAGAACGATGTCTTCAACGTGCTGGCCATCGAGGACGCGAACGAGAAGAACCTGCGGTCCTGCGAAGAGATGGGCCACAAGGTGAGCTGACCGCGGCCGAACGGACACCGCCTGATGGAGATCACCCCTTCGTTGCTGGCGCTGCAGCTGGTCACCGGCATCGCGCTGGGCGCGATCTATGCGCTGCTGGCGGTGGGCCTGAGCCTGATCTTCGGCATGCTCACGGTCGTGAACTTCGCGCATGGCGCGTTTTTCATGGTCGGGGCCTTCATCGGCCTGTACTTCCTCGGCCTCACCGGCAACTTCTGGTTCAGCCTGGTGCTGACGCCGCTGGTGGTGGGCGCCATCGGGCTGGTGACCGAACGTTTCCTGGTGCGGCCGCTGTACGGTCGCGGCATCGACTACCCACTGCTGCTGACCTTCGGCCTGAGCTGGGTGCTCATCGAAGCCATGCGCCTGGCCTTCGGTGTCGAGGGCCTGCCTTCGTCGACGCCACCCGAGCTGCGCGGCGCGGTCGACCTGGGCATCGGCTTCTTCCCGAAGTACCGGCTGTTCCTGATCTTTGCCACCGCGGTGGTGGTGATCGCGCTGTGGCTCTTCCTCGAGAAGACACGTTACGGCCTGATCGTGCGCGCCGGCAGCCGCGACGGCGACATCTGCCGCGTGCTGGGCATCGACATCGCGCGCGTCTGGCTGGTGGTGTTCGGCATCGGTTGCGCCATCGCCGGGCTGTCGGGTGTGCTGGCGGCGCCCACACGTGCCGTGAACCCCGAGATGGGCGTGCACGTGCTGGCCGAGAGCTTCGTCGTCACCGTGGTCGGCGGCATGGGCTCGCTGGTGGGCGCGGTGGTCGCCGGGCTGCTGGTGGGCATCGTGTTCGCCATCACCTCGCTGTTTGCGCCTGACCTGGCCGAGCTGTCGATCTTCGTGCTGATGGCCGTGGTGCTGCTGATCCGGCCGCAGGGCCTGTTCGGCAAGGCGGGGCTGATGGGATGAGTGCGCCGCAAGCCACCCGCGCAGCGCCCGCCGCCTATGCACGCGGCCTGTTCGACATGGTGCAGCGCCACCGCGTGGCGGCGGTGCTGCTCTTCCTGTTGGTCTTCCCGCTGCTGATGCCCTACCACGCGCTGGCGGTGAACATCCTCATCTTCGGCCTCTTCGCGGTGGGCTTCAACCTGCTGTTCGGCTACACCGGGCTCTTGAGCTTCGGCCACGCGGCTTTTCTGGGCGTGGGCAGCTACCTCACCGGCATCGCAATGGTGCACTTCGGCTGGCACTGGCTGTTCGCGCTGGGGCTGGGTGTGGTGTGTGCGTCGCTGGCCGGCGTGCTCATCGGCTACCTGGCCATCCGCACGCGGGGCATCTACTTTTCGATGGTGACGCTGGCGCTGGCGCAGATCGTCTACTACGCCTTCTACAAGGCCGAACGCTGGACCGGCGGTGAAAACGGCCTGCGCGGCATCCAGGTGCCGGCCATCGAACTCGGGCCCTGGACACTCGACTTCCTGAACCCGGTGACCAAGTACTACGTGATCTACGTCTTCGTCGCCGCGGCGCTGTGGTTCGTCTCGCGCCTGCTGGCTTCGCCCTTCGGCGCGGTGATCGAGGCGGTGCGCGAAAACGAGAAGCGTGCCGCCGCCTGCGGCTACGACGTGGCGCGCACCAAGTTGCTGGTGTTCGTGATCTCGGCGGCGCTGTGCGGCCTGGCTGGCGGGCTGCGGGCACTGCACCTGAGCGTGGTGCCCATCGACAGCCTGCACTACCTGCAGTCGGGTCAGGCGGTGATGATGTGCCTGCTGGGGGGCATGGGCACCTTCTTCGGCCCCTTCGTCGGTGCCGCGGTCTTCCTGACGCTGGAAGACGTGGTGACCACGCTCACCCGCTACTGGATGGGCGTGGTGGGCGCGGTGTTCATGTTCTTCGTGCTCTTCTTCCCGGCCGGCATCTGGGGCACGTTGGTGCACCGTGTGCAGCGCGCGGTGCGAACGCGATGAGCAGCACCGAGACCCCCATCCTCGAGGTCGAGGGCATCAGCAAGCACTTCGGTCGCTTCGTGGCGCTGAACCAGGTGACGGCGAGTTTTCAGCCACGCAAGCTCAGCGCCATCATCGGCCCCAACGGCGCCGGCAAGAGCACCTTCTTCAACGTCGTCAGCGGCGCCTTCCCGCCCACCTCGGGCCGGCTGAAGTTCAAGGGCCGCGACATCACCGGCCTGGCGCAGCACGAGTTCGCGCGCATCGGCATCGCCAAGAGCTTCCAGATCACCAACGTGTTCAAGCAGCTCAGCGCCCACGAAAACGTGCGTGTGGCGGTGCAGATGCGGCACGCACGCTACGAGCTGCTGCGTCCGCGCGCCGAGATGCGCGAGCTGTCCGACCGCGCCGCCGAACTGCTGGCCCGTGTCGGCCTGGGTGGCCTGCGCGACCGGCCTGCGGCCGACCTGGCCCACGGCCAGCAGCGGGCGCTGGAAGTGGCCATGGCGCTGGCCGCCGAGCCCGAGCTGCTGCTGATGGACGAGCCCACGGCCGGCATGTCGCCCGAAGAGACGGTGGTGATGATGGACCTCATCACCGCGCTGGCGGCCGAGCGCTCGGTGATCATCGTCGAGCACAAGATGAAGCTGGTGATGGGCATCTGCGAACGCCTGCTGGTGCTGCACCACGGCGAGTTCCTGGCCGAGGGCACGCCCGACGAGATCAAGGCCAACGCCGATGTGCGGCGCGTCTACTTGGGGCAAGGCTGATGTTGACGGTGGACGGACTCGACGCCTGGTACGACCACAGCCACGTCGTGCAGGGCCTGCGCTTCGAGGTGCACGCGGGCGAGATCGTCACGCTGATGGGCCGCAACGGCGCCGGCAAGACGAGCACGCTGCGCGCCGTGATGGGCCTGATGGGCAAACGGGGCGGCAGCGTGCGCTTCGACGGCCAGGAAATCCTGGCCCAGCCCGCGCACACGCGTTACCACCTGGGCCTGGCCTACGTGCCCGAAGACCGCCGCATCGTGCCCGGCCTGACGGTGCGCGAGAACCTGCGCCTGGGGCTCATCGCCGGCCGCGAACGCCACACCGAGCGTGCGCGAATCGACGAGATCGCACGCACCTTTCCGCGCCTGGCCGAACGCATGGAGCAGGAGGGCACGTCGATGAGCGGCGGTGAACAGCAGATGCTGGCGATCGCGCGCGCGATGATGGCCAGGCCGCGCATGATCCTGCTCGACGAACCCTCCGAAGGCATCATGCCGGTGCTGGTGGACGAGATGTTCGCCCTGTTCAAGCGCCTGAAGGACGAGGGCACGACCATCCTGCTGGTGGAACAGAACGTCGAGCGTGCACTGGCCATCAGCGACCGCGCCTACATCCTCGACCAGGGCCGCATCGTGCATACCGGCACAGGTGGCGAACTGCTGGCCGACCGCGAGATCCAGGACCGCTACTGCGCGGTGTGACCGGCGCCGCAGCGCGCCGTGCGCGGGTCAGCGCCAGGGGCCTTCGATGACGTCGCGTGTTTCGGCCACGGCCACGTCCCACATGCGCAGCACCTCGGCGTCGCTGCGCTGGTAGCTGCCGCCGAAGTTGCCGTCGCCGGCCAGCTCACGCGCCTGCGCAGGGGGCAGCAGGCGGTAGCGCGCCATGTCCACCGCGGCCTTGATGCCTGCTGGCGCCTGCATGCCGGCCAGCCGGGTCCAGGGCAGGTTCTCCATCCACGAGGCGTGTGAACTCTCGGGCTCGATGCCGCACACGGCGTCCCAGGTGCGCGGCGCGTTCCACCAGTTGTGCAGCTTGACCTGCAGGGCAGGGTGCTCGGCCATCAGCTCCGACGCCAGTGAGGCTACGGCGCCGTTGCCGCCGTGCCCGTTGACGACCACGATGCGCCGGAAACCCTGCGTGTGCAGGCTGCACAGCAGGTCGCGCATCACGAGCAGCAGGGTGTCCAGGCGCAGCGACACCGTGCCCGGGTAGGCGGCGAAGCTGGGCGTGAAGCCGTAGGCCAACGGCGGGAAGACCGGCACCTGCAAAGGCGCCGCGGCCTCTGCCGACACGCGCTCGGCCAGGATCACGTCAGTGGCCAGGCTCAGGCCGGCGTGCTGCTCGACGCTGCCGATGGGCAGCACGCAGCGGTCGTCGGCGGCCAGTCGCGCCTCGACCTGCATCCAGTTCATCTCGGCAACGCGCATGCGGCAGTCCTGTCGGGTGGTGCGGCGCATTCTGGCGCAGCCCGGCACGGGGCGGCTCCGCTCGATCCCACAGGCACGGGCCGCTTCCCGAGGCCCGCTGCGCGTGCCCGTTGTTGGGTGTTGACAGGCCCTGGTCTTTGGTTTCCAAATCGGCGTCCTTCATCACCGTCCCGGAGGCTGGCCATGAGTGTTCGTTCATGCCACACCGCGGTGGCACTCGCGGCAGCGGCCGCCCTGTGCACTGCCCACGCCCATGAAGGCGAGAGCGACGGCAAGCTGGGCGACGTGACTTTCAAGGTCAGTTGCCGGGCCGAGGCGCAGCGCGAGTTCAACCTCGCCATGGCGTACTACCACTCCTTTGCCTGGGAACAGATCAAGGCCCCGCTGGACCGTGTGCAACAGGCCGACGCCGGTTGCGGCATGGCCTACTGGGCGCGCGCGTTGGCCTTGCTCGACAACCCCTTCGCCTGGCCGGGCAACGTCTCTGCCCAGGCGCTGGCCGATGGCGCGGCGCTGTTGCAGCAGGCGCGCCAGGCCGGCTTGCAGACGCAGCGCGAGCGCGATTACGTCGAAGCCCTGTCGGCCTTCTTCCAGGACGCCGACAAGCTCAACCACCGCACCCGCGCGAAGGCGCTGGAGTCCGGGCTGGAAAAGGTGGCGGCCAGCTACCCGGACGACAGCGAGGCCACCATCCTGTACAGCCTCGTTCTGTCGGCCAACTTCGACCCTGCCGACAAGCAGTACCGCAACCAGCTCAAGGCCGCCACGCTGCTGGAGCCGGTTTTTGCCCGGCAGCCCGAACATCCTGGCGCGGCGCACTACCTGATCCACAGCTACGACTACCCGCCGCTGGCAACGCGCGGGCTGGCGGCGGCGCAGCGCTACAGCAAGATCGCGCCGGCCGCGCCGCATGCGCAGCACATGCCTTCGCACATCTTCACCCGCGTCGGTGCCTGGCAGGCATCGGTGGCGGCAAACCAGGCCTCGGCCAAGGCCGACACCGGTGCCGGCATCAACGCGCTGCACGCCTACGACTACATGACCTACGCCCACCTGCAACTGGGGCAGGACAAGGCGGCGCAGGCAGCGCGCGACAACGCCCAGACGATGGCCCGGCGGCCCGACAATTTCGCCGCCGCCTACGCCTATGGCGCCATCCCGGCGCGGCTGGCGCTGGAGCGCGGCGACTGGGCCGCCGCCGCCAAGCTGCCGCTCACGCCGGCAGCCGGCAGCTATCCCTGGGCCAAGTACCCGCAAGCCGAGGCGTCGAACGCCTATGCGCGTGGCCTGGGCGCAGCCGCCTTGCGCGACGGCGCCGCCACCGAGGCCGAACTGGTGCGCCTGGGCCAGCTGCGCGAGCGCGCCACCGAACTGAAGATCGGCTACTGGGCCGAGCAGATCGGCATCCAGATGGACGTCGTGCGCGGCCTGGCGGCTTTCAAGGCGGGCCAGGTCGAGGCCGGAATCGCCGGCTTGCGGCAGGCATCGGACCGCGAAGACGCGAGCGAAAAGCACGTCGTCACGCCGGGCCCGCTGTTGCCGGCGCGCGAAGTGCTGGCCACCGTGCTGCTGGAGCGAGGTGACGTGGCATCGGCGCTGCAGGAGTTCGAGAGCGTGCTGCGCAAGGAACCCAACCGGCTGCGTGCCATGGCCGGGGCGGCGCTGGCTGCCGAGCGCGCCGGTGACACGGATCGCGCGCGCGACCACCAGCAGAACATCGTCCGCCAGACCGCCCAGAACGACGTCGGCATGCCGGGGTGGCAGCTGGCACGCCAGTCGGTGATGCGTTGAAGCGGCGCTGCATTCGGGTCGCCGAGCTGATCGCGGTGCTGAGCTTGGGTGTGGTCGCGCCCGCCGGCGCGGCGGAATCCGATCCGCTGCCGGTGCCGGCCCAGAACGCGCGGGCCAACGCCGTGGTGCACTACAACGACGGCGTTGCGTTGCTGCTGGCACGCCGTTTTGCCGAGGCACAGCGCAAGTTCGAAGCCGCGCTGACGCTGGACGAGAGCCTGGCCGAGGCGCATAACAACCTCGCTTACGTGCTGCGCATGCAGGGGCGTCACAACTTCGCCGCCTCGTTGACCCACTACAACCGCGCGCTGGCGCTCAAACCTCGCCTGGCGCAGGCCTACATGTACCGCGGGGTGCTGTTCATGCAGCAGGGCGACCGCGAGCGTGCGCGGCAGGATCTGGAGAAGCTGCGCACGCTGGACACGCGGCTGGCGCTGGAACTCGAGCGGGTGCTCGACGGGGGTGATGCAAACGCCGAACGCGGTGGTGTGGCCGCCCAATACGAATGACCCGTACTGAGAAGTGGCGGAAGCGGTGCGATGCGAACGCACGGGCCCTGGCGGGCCGCCGGTGTTCAAGTTCACAGCAGGACTCAATGAAATCAGGACTTCAGCTTGATTTCGTCTCCGCAATCGCCCTGAAACATCGGATGACGCACGACCGGCAGGCGACGGTTCAATCGCGTGCGTGCGGAGAGCATTTCGAGGGTTGCGCAGTGCAGTCCACGTTGACGTCAGAGGCGGGTTGAGGTCGGGGTTTCGATACGCCGGTGGCCCGTGGCCAAATGCACGGGGAGGCCTGCCGGACGGCTCCAACCGGCCCGCTGCCCTGCGGCTCAATGACGGCATGCACTGACGCCTTGCACCATGGGCCCGCAGCGAGTGGCCGCTGCGAAGGCAAGGATCACGCCCTCTCGTCGAGAAGGCAGGTCCCCCACTTCGACGGTGTGGCGCCCACCCGCATCGGCAGCGACTCGCCCTGCGGCAGGTCGATCTGCAGCACCACCTCGCTTTGCGCCGGAAGCCTCAGCGTGAAGCGCCCCTGGCCATCGCTGAGCGCGCTGCCCAGCAGTCGGCCGTCGGCTGAGAGGGCGCGAACCGGCGTGCCTGTGGTCGGGATGTAGAAGCCGTCGAGCACGCAGCCTTCGACCATCACGGAGAGCCGTTCTGTGGCGTGGTGTTCCGCCTTCGTCGGCGAGAACACCGAGGCCCCAGCGCCGTCTTCGCCACCGCCGCCGCAGGCAGCCAAGGCGATGCCCAGGGCGGTGATCAACGAACCGCGAGGCAGGCGGACAGTGGTGTGGTTCGAGGGCAAGGACATGATGGGCTCCTGTGATGTGGAGCCCTCATCGTCGGCGCACTGGCGCTTGAGGTGTCGACGCTGGGCTGAAGAACGCCCCAGGGATTTCTCAACGCGGCCGACTCACTGCGCCGGCAAGCCCGCCTCGCGCAGCGTGTCCAGCAGTTGCTCCAGTTGCCCGACGCAGGCCGGGTCGAAGGTGCGTGCCAGGGTCACGCGTATGGCTTCCCGGCTGCAGAAGGCCGGGTGCCGGCGCAGCGTGCCGACCCACTCGTGCGCCTGCTCGACGGCGCCCAGCCGCCAGGCGGCGACCGCACCGACCAGGTACAGCTGCCCGTACGTGGGGTTGACCGCCATGCCACTTTGCGCCTCGTGCAGCGCGCCTTGGGGGTCGCCGGTGGCCAGGCTGGCTTCCGCCCGCACGAAGTGCCAGATCACGCGCAGGGGCTCCAGCGGGCTCAGCTCGAAGGCCTTGTCGCAGTAGGCCCGGGCCTCGTCATGCCGCCCGTATCGCTCCATCGACATGGCCAGCAGGCCATAGGCGGGTGCGTACGACGACGACAGGCGCAGGCAATGGCGCAAGGTTTCGTCGGCCCGCTGCCGCTGCCCCCGAAAGGCGCGAGCCGCCAACGACAACACGTAGAACGCATCGGGGTCGCGCGGGTCCAGCGCCACGGCACGCTCGGCTTCGGCCAGGGCGCGCGCCAACTGCTCGTCGCGCGGCTCGTCGCTCCAGCGGTAGTAGCCCGCGCGCCAGTCAGCATAGGCCAGGCACATCCAGGCCGGGCTCAACTCTGGCGCCAGGGCCACGGCCGAGCGGGCCAGCCGCGTGGCGCGCTGGTTGGTGTCGGGCGTCTGCGCGCGGGCAAACAGCTGCACCCAGGCTTGCGCGGCGCTCGCGCGCGCCTGCACCTCGGCATCGCTGGCAGGCACCAGGGCCTCCTGGCTGGCCAGGTCGTTGAGCTCGAAGCGCAGCGCGCGGGCCAGGCGGCCCACCACCCCCTGAGCCGTGGCGTGCCAGGCGTGGGCCGGCAGCGTCAGCTCGTCGGCCCAGGTCTGGGTGCCGCGCCGGCCGTCGACCACCTGCACGCCCACGTGCAGCATCTCGCCGCGCAGCTCGAGCTGGCCGTCCACGACGTAGCGCACACCCAGTTCGTCGGCCAGCTTCTGCGGCGGCGGATGCCGCTGGCCGAAGGTGAGCATCGTGCCCAGCGCCACCACCGTGAGGCCCGGCTGGCGCGACAGCTCGGAGATCAACGCGCCGGTGAGGCTTTCGCTCAGGAACGACAGCGACTCCGGCAGCCCGCGCATGACGAAGGGCAGCACGGCCACCGAGCGCGGGCCCAGGCGAGGTTCGGCGGGTGCTGTCGTGGCAGCACCCGTTGCGGCCGCCGCGGGCGGCGCGGTGGTGGCCGGTTCTGGCGTACGCGGCGCGGTCGGCGCGGTCGGCGCGGAAGGGGCCTGAACCACCACCGGCGTCACCAGCCGGTAGCCTTTGCGGGCAATGGTGGCGATGTGCTCCGGCCCCAGCACCTTGCGCAGTTGCGCCACCGCGTCGTACAAGGAGCTGGGCGTGACGATCAGGCCCGGCCACACCGCGTCCAGCAGCTCGTCGGCCAGCACGACCTCGCCGCCGGCCTGCGCCAGCGCCGACAGCAGACGCATGGCGCGCGGCTCGAGCTTGTGCAGTTGCCCTGCACACGGGCCCTGGCCAGCCACCTCGTCCAGCGACACGTTGACGAGCCAGGGGCCCAGGGTGAACCGGTCGGGCAGGGGGTGGGAAGGAAGGCGCGCCACGGGTGCCGATGTTGCCGCAAGTTCGCCCTCGGCCGCGCCCGCCTTGGTGCCTGGGAGCGGTTCGAGTCGCTGATGGACGGCCGCCACGGCGCCAGTGACACTACGCCTGCTGACCTGCGCCGCGCACAGGCTTGAGGAATTCCCGAGAACTCCTTGAGCACGGCCTCGGCCCGGGCGGGGCACGTCAAGCCACCATGGCGCCACCCCCACACGAGGAGATCGACATGCGCCGCAGAACCCCGCTGTTGCTGGCCTGCACCCTGGCCCTGGCCGCCGTGCCGGGCATGGCCCTGGCGCAATCCCAGGCCCCAGGCGCCTACCCCGTCAAGCCCGTCCGTCTGGTGGTGCCCTTCGCCGCTGGCACGGCCCCCGATGTGCTGGCCCGGCTGCTCGCCCCAGTTTTGACCGAATCGATGTCGGCCCACGTGGTGGTGGAGAACGTGCCCGGTGCCGGCGGCACCATCGGTGTCGACCGCGTCGCCAAGTCGGCACCCGACGGCCATACCCTGCTGCTGTCCGGCGACGCCGCGCTGGTGCTCACCGGCGGTGCCTTCGGCATGAAACCGCCGTACGAGACGCTGCGCGACCTCGCACCCATCGCGCAGCTCGTCATCACGCCCAATGTGCTGGTGGTGGCCAACGACGTGCCGGCGCGCAACGTGGCCGAACTGGTGGCGCTGGTGCGCAGCCAGCCGGGCAAGTTCAGCTATTCGTCGGGCGGCATCGGCCTGTCGCAACACCGCGCCGGCGAACTGATGAACGGCATGGCCGGCCTGGACATGGTGCATGTGCCCAACCCCGGCAACCCCTGGACGGAGGTGATCTCCGGGCGCACGCAGCTGATGTTCGGCAACATCGCGCTGGCGCTGCCGTTCGCGAAGGACGGCAAGGTGCGGGCGCTGGCGGTGACGTCCACCACGCGCGCCGGCGCGGCGCCCGACCTGCCGACGGTCAGCGAGAGCGGGTTGCCCGGCTTCGAGTCGCTGTCCTGGTTCGGCGTGCTGGCGCCCGCGGGCACGCCGCCCGCCGTGCTGCAGCGGCTGGAAGCCGAATTGCAGAAGGCCATGGCCACGCCGGCCATCAAGGACCGCGTGGCCACCATGGGCGCGATGCCTGGGGTGCACCACGCGGCCGGGTTCACGCGTGTGATCGAAAGCGAGATCAAGCGCTGGGCGTTCAAGCCCGGTGCCGTAGCCGCCGGCGCGGCGAGCCCGGCCACCACGGCGCAACGGCCGTGAGCACCGGGGGCGCCACCATGCTGCTGTCGCTGGGCCATGTCACGGTACGCAGCGCCGACTTCGCCCGCACCGAAAGCTTCTACTGCGATCTGCTGGGCATGCAGCCCGGGCCCCGCCCGGCCATCCCGTTGCCCGGTCGCTGGTTCTACGTGGGCGACGAGGCGGTGCTGCACGTGCTGCCTTGCAAGGCCGACGCGCCCCACGGCGCCGAGGGCACCATCGATCACTTCGCCTTCAATGCGCATGACCTGCCCGCCTTCGAGCAGCGGCTGCGAGCCGCCGGCCAGCGCTTCGAGACCAAGCCCCTGGCCGACAGCGGCATCTGGCAGATCTTCCTCACCGACCCGGATGGCGCGCGGGTCGAACTCAGCTTCTGCTGCGCAGCACGGATCGATTGACGATCATGCGGAGTGATCACGAGGACCCTGAAGCGCCGGGTCAGGCGCCGCGGGGGCCGCAGCGGACCACCGCACGTGGACTGAGTCCGCAGACGACATGAGTGCGATCGAGCACCGCTGTTCATGCGCCATGCCACCACCGATCGCGGAACCGGCCGACACTTTCGTCGTATCGCTGAGCGCGTCCAGATCCAGGTGGCCTGGCAGCTGTTGCTCGGCAGCGCCGGTCCCGACCCGATGCCGACGTCGATACGGTGGCGCTGCTCACTGTGGGCCGGCCGCTCGACGGTCAGCGGTGCTTGGGTCCGCATCTCGATCCCGCGGTTGTCGAGGGGAAAAGGCGCGCGGCGCCGCTTCTCTGACACATCACTCGACCGCCCACCGCCCACCGCCTGGCGATTCGTCCGTGGCCGGCCGGCCATCTGATGCGGCCGGCGCCCATCGGACACCGGGTTGGGATCCGGCTGCGTGCGGGGCGTGTCATGTCGCCGCCTTGCGCGATCTGGCTGCGGGCCAGGAGGCCCCCGGCTGGCACCGAGACACATTCGGGTCGAACATCCAGATCCTGCGGTTGGCGAACGTGATGCGCATCGCTGCTGCCGTTGCGTTGGCGGCGTTGACCCAGCCGAAGCATCAACCCTGGAAGGCGTCGCCGATCAGGTAGCGGGGGGCGCCACAGCGCACTCATGTTCGCTGGCAGACAGACCGCCGCTCGCTGCAGGCATACGTTCGGTCGTTCCACTGCTGCCCCGAAGACCTCGCGTCCAGGGGCTGGTGCCACAACGGCGACATGCACGTCGCCTTGGGGCGTGCAGGGGTCCAGCGCTTTCACGAGGGGTGGCCATGAAGAACTTGCTGACCAGGGTTGCCGGGATCTCTCCCTTGGGGCTGAGCGGCCTGGCTGCTGCGCAGGGCGGAACCATGATGAACGGTGGCATGGGTGGCGCTGGCTGGATGGGTGGCTACGGCGGCTACTGGGGACCTCTTCTGCTGGTTGTCGTGGTCGGTCTCGTGGCCTGGATCGTCGTGCGGGGACGCAAGTGACAGCTGCCCTTCCAGCAGTCGCCTTGCGGTTTACACGTGGTGCTGCAGAGGTCCGCGGCATCGACATTCCCGGTGACTCAATGAACCCGAACCAGAGCGCGGCGATGTCTGATCGCGCCTTCTGGCGCGCCAACCCACTGTTCTGATGCGGCCCGTGCACTTCACCCGTCATCAGCTTCGACACACCGCCTGTGTTGCGTTGTTCGCGTGGGTGTTTGCGTGGGTGTCCGGGGTTGCGAACGCCTGCCTGGTCCAGGCCGCCGAGCCTGGCGCGGCCGCGTTCTCCCTCTCTGCAGGCACACGAACAGGCGGATGCGATTCAGGCGTCGCGCCATGTGCGCACGCTGCCGGGCCGGCCCACCACCACGCTGACAGCACGCGCGGTGAGCCCGCAGAGCATGGCGGCAAGGCGGTCTGTCTCAAGTTCTGTGCCGACGAGTCTTCTGCCCTGGCCAAGAGCAAGGCCTCAAAGGCCGACCTTCCGGGCCCGGTGCTCCTGGTCGGCGCTCCGTGGTCGCCGGCCGTGCACGTTGCTGCGGCCGCGCAGTGGTGGCTCGTCGAGCGGCCAGCATCGGTCGGCCCGCCGCTCTTCCTTCGCCTGCTACGCCTGACGATCTAGCGTGAGCTTCCAGGCCGTCGCGGCGATACGCCGCCGGCGCCGTGCAGGTCGATAGCCGGGCTACGCCCTGTGCCGCCATCCGATGGCCGACGCGCGACCCACCCCATTTCCAGACTTCCATTGGTTGGTCCGTCCAGGACCAGCACCTCACCAGGAGTTCACCATGAATGCAATCCGTAGCTTTGCTGCGCTGTCCCTCGCTGCCCTTGCCACCGCCTGTGCCAGCCCGGGTGCCACCGATGCCGCCCCTGCGGCGGGCATGTCGCCTGGCATGTCCCATGGCGGCGCACCCATGCCCATGGCCGCCATGGAACCCCGCATGAAGGCGATGAAGGACATGCACCAGAAGATGATGGCCGCCAGGAGTCCGGCGGAACGTCAGGCCTTGATGGCCGACCACATGAAGGCCATGCAGGAAGGCATGGCGATGATGAAGGAGATGCACGGCGGCATGGGCGGCATGGGTGGCATGAGCGGCATGGCCGGCATGGCCGGCATGGACCACAGCAAAGGCATGCCCGCCGGCATGGCCCAGCGCCATCAGATGATGACGGAGCACATGGCCATGATGCAGATGATGATGGACATGATGATGCAGCGCATGCCGGCGTCGGCGGTTGCCCAGTGAGCACCGGCGCCTTGAGCAACATGCCCATCACCCCCGGCGTTGCCGCGACTTCGAGCTACGGCTTTCAGTGTGTTCTGCCCAAGCAGGACTTCACCCAGGCCGTGACCCAGGTGACCGAGGCCCTCAAGACCGAAGGCTTCGGCATCCTCACCGAGATCGACGTCCAGGCGACGATGAAGGCCAAACTCGGCATCGATGGCCGCGCGTACCGCATCCTCGGCGCCTGCAATCCACCACTGGCGCACCGCGCGCTCACGGCGGAGCCGGATATCGGGTTGCTGCTGCCCTGCAACGTGGTCGTTCGTGAGGAGGAGGACGGCCGACTCGTCGTCGCCTTCATGGACCCGGTGGCGGTGCTGCAGATGACCAGCAACCCGGATGTCGCGGCCGTGGCGAAAGAAGTTCGCGCCAGGCTCGAGCGTGTGCGCTCGGCGCTGACCACGGCGGGCTCTGCCTGAGCCGCCGGCCGCTCGGTGTCGTGAAGGGAACCGAGGGCCTGAGGGCAGCCATGCACGACGGGGCTTGACATTCCAACGATGGAAGGGTTCAGGCTCGTCATGCGCTGTCACTTCGCACATGCGCTGCAAGGACACGAACATGGACCACACCGCACACAACGAGAGTTCTGCGCCCAATGGCGCAGCCCCCTGGCGTCGCCTTTGGAGGGCCGCGCTGTTGATGGTGGTGCTGATCGCAGCCTTCTTCGTGCTGCGTGAGCATTGGGGGCAGATCGCCGGCTCCTGGCCCTACGTGTTGCTTCTGGCCTGTCCCTTCATGCACCTGTTTCATCGGCACGGGGGACATGGACTCCGGACCGAAAAGGAGTAGCACCGTGGACATGCACACACACGCCCACCGCCACGATCATGGCGACCAGACCGACGTGCCGAAGCTTGCGCACCAAGCCGGCGACGGCGGAGCCCCCCCTGCGCTTCAAGACCCGGTCTGCGGCATGCCGGTCACCGAAGCATCGACGCACAAAGCCGAGCATGCCGGCAGGCCCTACTGGTTCTGCAGCGCCGGCTGCCGCACGAAGTTTCTGGCGAACCCGCAGAAGTACCTGGAGCCCGTCGCTGCCGATCCGCCCGCCCCGGCCGCAGAGATGGCACCAGCGCCTGAAGCCGCGGCCGCAGCCGCAGCCGTAGCCGTAGCCGGCACGGTGTACACCTGCCCGATGCACCCGGAGATCCGCCAGGACCGTCCCGGCAACTGCCCCAAGTGCGGCATGACGCTGGAGCCCGTGCTGCCCAGCCTGGACGACGAGGCCGACCCGGAGCTGGCGGACTTCACGCGTCGCTTCTGGTGGACGCTGCCGCTGACGGTGGTGGTCACGGTGCTGGCGATGTTCGGCCATCAGCTGGGCTGGATGGCGATGGACACCCAAAGCTGGCTGGAACTGGTGTTGACGCTGCCCATCGTGCTGTGGGCCGGCGGGCCCTTCTTCGTGCGCGGTGCGCAGTCCATCGTGAACCGCAGTCCCAACATGTGGACGCTGATCAGCCTGGGCACCGGCTCGGCCTTCGTCTACAGCGTGGTGGCCACTGTCGCGCCACAGGTGTTCCCGGACTCCTTCGTCTCGATGGGCCGTGTTGCCGTCTACTTCGAGGCCGCCGCGGTGATCATCTCGCTGACGCTGCTGGGGCAGTTGCTGGAACTGAAGGCGCGTTCGCGGACCTCGGCGGCCATCAAGTCGCTGCTGGGCCTGGCGCCCAAGACGGCACGCCGCATCGCGGCGGATGGATCGGAAGAGGACATCCCGCTGGCCAACGTGCACGTCGGCGACAAGCTGCGCGTACGGCCCGGCGAAAAGGTGCCGGTCGACGGGGTGGTGGTCGAGGGCAGCAGCGCGCTCGACGAATCGATGCTCACCGGCGAGCCGCTGCCCGTGACCAAGCGCGTGGGCGACAAGCTGATCGGCGCCACGCTGAACACCAGCGGCGCGCTGGTCATGCAGTCGGAGCATGTGGGCTCGGCCACGGTGCTGTCGCAGATCGTGCAGATGGTGGCCATGGCGCAGCGCTCGCGTGCGCCGATGCAGCGCATGGCCGACGCGGTGGCCGGCTACTTCGTCTACGGCGTGGTGGCGGCGGCGCTGCTGACCTTCTTCGGCTGGGGCTTGTTCGGGCCCGAGCCGAGCTGGGTCTACGGCCTGATCAATGCCGTGGCGGTGCTGATCATCGCCTGCCCCTGTGCGCTGGGCCTGGCCACACCGATGTCCATCATGGTCGCCACCGGCCGCGGCGCCACGCACGGCGTGCTGTTCCGCGACGCGGCGGCGATCGAGAACCTGCGCAAGGTCGACACCCTCATCGTCGACAAGACGGGGACGCTGACCGAAGGGAGGCCCAGCTTCGAGCAGGCAGTCGGCGCGAACGGTTTCGACGCTGAAGAGGTTCTGCGCCTGGCCGCCAGCCTCGACCAGGGCAGCGAGCATCCACTGGCCGCGGCCATCGTGACGGCCGCGCGGGAGAAGCAGCTCGTGCTCGACAAGCCCGAGCAGTTCGATTCCGCGTCCGGCATCGGCGTGCGCGGGACGGTGGCCGGCAAGGCACTGGCGCTGGGCAACACCGCGCTGATGGCGCAGCTCGGCGTCGACGTGGCGCCGATGGCGGCGCAGGCCGAGGCCCTGCGCGCCGAGGGAGCCAGCGTGATGCACCTGGCCGTCGACGCCAAACTCGCGGGCATCCTGGCTGTGTCCGATCCGGTGAAGGCGACCACCGCCGAAGCGCTGGCGACGCTGCGCAAGGCCGGCATCCGCGTCGTGATGGCCACCGGTGACGGCCTGACCACGGCGAAGGCCGTGGGGCAGCGCCTGGGCATCGAAGAGGTACACGGCGAAGTCAAGCCTGCCGACAAGCTCAAGCTCGTCGAGAAGTTGCAGTCCGAGGGCCGTGTCGTCGCCATGGCCGGCGACGGCATCAACGACGCCCCGGCGCTGGCCCGCGCCGATGTCGGTATCGCCATGGGCACCGGCACCGATGTGGCGATGAACAGCGCGCAGCTCACGCTCGTCAAGGGCGACCTGCGTGGCATTGCCACGGCGACTGCCCTGTCGGTGGCCACCGTGGCCAACATGAAACAGAACCTGGCCTTCGCCTTCGTCTACAACGCGCTCGGCATTCCGCTGGCCGCCGGGCTGCTGTACCCGTTCACCGGCTGGCTGCTGTCGCCGATGATCGCGGCGCTGGCCATGAGCCTGAGCTCGGCGTCGGTGATCGGCAATGCGCTGCGCCTGCGGGGTGCTGAATTGAAGCCGGACTGACGACAGGCACTGCAATGGACATCGTTGCGCACACGCTGTGGGCTGCTGCGGGAGCCACGATGATCCATCGTCAGCGACCGCTGACGCGAAGCACTGTGTTGGTCACGCTGGTGCTGGCGGCGTTGCCTGATGTCATCCATCTGCTGCCCATCGCGGGCTGGTGGCTGTTCGCCGACGGGTCCTTTGCCGCCCTGCGGGGTTATGCCGTGGCGGTGCCCGGACAGGAGCCCGGTCTGCCGCCGCTGGTCGGCTTGTTGTCGCACCACCTGCATTGCGTGATGCACAGCGCACCGATCGCAGGTCTTGTCACGTTGGCGTTGTGGTGGGTCCGACGCACATTCTGGATCCCGCTGCTGGGCTGGTGGTCGCACATCGTGATCGATGTCTTCACGCATTCGGCCGACTACTACGCAGTGCCGGTGCTCTATCCCTTCACGGAGCGCGGCTTCGATGGCATCGCATGGATCACGCCCTGGTTCATGGCGTTCAATTACACCGCCTTGGCCGCTGTGGCCGTCTGGCTGCAGATGAGCAGGAAGCGGCCTGATCGCGGCTGAGCGCTCGCGCTGGGCGACCGTTCCGAGGTGCTGCTCGAAACGGGCTTCGACGGCTCATCCAGCGTTTGCGGTCAACTGGTGATGAACTGACCCATCATCCCCGCGTCCTCGTGTTCGAGGATGTGGCAGTGGAACATGAGCGGTACCGGCGACGCCACGGGAGGCGTCTGCACCGCGACGTCTATGGACTGCATCGCATCCACGACGAAGGTGTCCCGCAGGCCTTGCTCGTGAGGGGCAGGCGTGCTGCCATCACGCGCAAGCAGCGACATCCCGACCCCATGCACATGCATCGGGTGGGCCATGCCGGTCGCGTTGGCAAAGCGCCAGATTTCCACCGTGCCCGCCGGCACCGCCAGATCGATGCGCCCGATGTCGAACCGTCGACCGTTGATGGTGAAAGGGCTGCCCATCATCCCGCCATCGAGGGTGAAGGTCCGGACCGTGGCTCCAGTGCCGACCGACACGGCCGACGCGGGTGTCAGCCGGGTGGGTGGTGACGACATGGCCCCGGGCTGGCGGGGCAGGTCGACGCGCACCGTCAATGCCGTGACCTCGGTGTCGGCTGCTGCGCCCATGCCCATGCCCATGCCACCTCCGGCCGTGCTGGCCAGCAGCCGAGTCACCTGGCCGGCAACGGCGTTGCCGAAGTTGACCAGGACTTCGGCGCGTTCTCCCGGGCCCAGCGTCAGCGTGCCGCGTGCCACCGGAGCGGCGAGCGCGCCGCCTTCGTTGGCGATCTGCAGCAGCGGCGTTGCATCGCTCAGTCGCAGCACCAGGATGCGCGCATTGCAGCCGTTCAGCAGTCTCAGCCGGACCCACTGCCGAGGTGCCCGCCACGTCGGGCCGAACATGCCGTTCACCAGCAGCCGATCGCCTGCGTACCCAACGACTTGATCGCGGGCCGTGAGCGTGTAGTCGATCCTTCCGTCTGCGGTGAAGCGTTTGTCCTGCAGCACCAGCGCCAGGTCATCGACACCCCAGGTGTCGGGCAACACCGTCGGCGTGACGGTGCCGTCGTCGATGATCAGCAGGCCGGCCAGGCCAGACACCACCTGCCGTCCGGTGCTCCCATGGGCATGAGGGTGGAACCAGCAGGTGGAGGCTGGGTTCGCGACCGTGAAACCTGCCTCCCAGGTGGCGCCAGGCGCAATCGGCTGGTGCGGGCCGCCGTCGACCTCTGGCGGCACCACCAGGCCATGCCAGTGCGTCGTGGTGATCTCGTCCAGATCGTTGCGAACCCGGATCGTGGTGCGTTCCCCGGTGCGCAAGCGCAGGGCGGGGCCCAGCAGCGCGCCGTTGTAGCCCAGTGTGGGCGTAGTGACGCCGCTCAGGATCTGCGAGCTGCCATGTTGCACGGCCAATGCAAACTGCCGTCCCCCGCTGCGATCTGCGATCCCGACGTCCTGCTGGACGATGGGCAGGATGCGCTCGGCGGTACCAGCAGCCGGATCGACGAGGCCCGGGGTGACGCCCTGGTCCATCATCGACGACGAGCCGCCGCCCCCGCAGCCCGCGAGCGGCGCGAGCGACGCACCTGCTGCGCCCAACAGCAGGATCCGCCTGCGTTCGTCGATGCACTTGCCTGCCGTTGTCAGTTTTGCGTTCACGGCGACTCCAGACAATCAGTTCGATCTCAGCCAACCGCAGGAGTCAGGCAGGCCATGCACGGTCTGGGTCGGTCGCGAAGGCACTGGATCGCCCTTGCTTGCCGATGAGCATCATGCCGTGCGGATCCTTTCGCCCCGGGGTGCTCGGGAGGAAGTGGCGTCGATTCATGAATCGGTCCTCAGGAGGTGGTGAGGGGGGGCAGGGGGGTGGCTGGCGCCACAGGCGTGGGCGCCGCACTGTTTTGAACCGGGGTGTGCCGCAGCTGCCACTGCTTGACCAGTGCGTACAGCGCCGGAATGACGCCCAGCGTGAGCACGGTCGACGAGATCATTCCGCCGACCATCGGGGCGGCAATGCGGCTCATCACCTCCGAGCCCGTGCCCGTGCCCCACATGATCGGCAACAGGCCAGCCATGATGGCCACCACCGTCATCATCTTGGGTCGCACACGTTCGACGGCACCTTCCATGACCGCGCCGTAGAGGTCGGTCGGCCCGGGCAGGCGTCCTTCATGGCGGCAGCGTTCCTTCGCTTCCACCCAGGCGTGGTCGAGGTAGATCAACATCACCACGCCGGTCTCTGCCGCGACGCCGGCCAGTGCGATGAATCCGACGGCCACCGCCACCGACAGGTTGTAGTCCAGCCACCACATCAACCACACGCCACCCACCAGCGCGAACGGCACCGACAGCATCACGATGAAGGTCTCGGGCAGCCGGCGGAAATTCAGGTAGAGCAGCAGGAAGATCAGCAGCAGGGTCACCGGCACGACGATCTTCATCTTCTCGACGGCGCGCTCCATGCCTTCGAACTGGCCGCTCCAGGTGATGTAGTAGCCCGCTGGGAACTTCACCTGCTCGGCCACCGCCTTGCGCGCGTCTGCCACGTAGGAGCCAATGTCGCGGCCCCGGATGTCGACGAAGATGTAGGCCGACAGCAGCGCGTTCTCGGTGCGGATGCCCGGCGTGCCGCGTGCCACCACCACCTTGGCGACCTGACCCAAAGGAACCATCGCGCCGCCCATGACGGGCACCAACACCTCGCGCTCGATCTGCTCGGGGTTGCTGCGCAACTCGCGTGGGTAGCGCACGGTGACGCCGAAGCGTTCGCGGCCCTCCACGGTGGTGGTCACCATCTCGCCACCCAGCGCTGTGCCGATCACATCGAGCAGTTCGCCCACGGTCAAGCCGTAGCGCGCCAGTGCCATGCGGTCAGGCTCGATGTTGAGGTAGCTGGCGCCCGTGAGCCGTTCGGCGAAGGCGGATGTCGTTCCCGGCACCGTCTTGACGACGGCCTCGATTTCCCGGGCCAGACCCTCCATCTCGCCCAGGTCCTTGCCGAAGACCTTGATCCCGATCGGCGTGCGGATGCCGGTGGACAGCATGTCGATGCGCGCCTTGATCGGCATCGTCCAGGCGTTGGAGACACCGGGAAACTGCAACGCCTTGTCCAGCTCGGCGATCAGTTTGTCGATGGTCATGCCGGCCCGCCATTGGTCCTCGGGCTTCAGGTTGATGATGGTCTCGAACATCTCCGTCGGGGCCGGATCGGTCGCGGTATTCGCGCGGCCCGCCTTGCCGTAGACCGACTCGACCTCCGGAAAGCTCTTGATGATCTTGTTCTGCGTCTGCAGCACCTCGGCGGCCTTGGTGATGGACATGCCCGGCAGCGAGGCCGGCATGTACAGCAGGGTGCCTTCGTTGAGGGTCGGCATGAACTCGCTGCCCAGCTGGGACGCCGGGTAGTAGGACAGCCCCATCGTGATCACGGCCAGCGCAACGGTCAGCTTCTTCCAGCGCATGACGGCTTCGATGACGGGGCGGTAGACCCAGATCAGGAAGCGGTTCACCGGGTTCTTCGCCTCCGGCATGATCTTGCCGCGGATGAACAGCAGCATCAGCACCGGCACCAGCGTCACCGACAGCAGCGAGGCACCGGCCATCGCGAAGGTCTTGGTGTAGGCCAGTGGCGAGAACAGCCGACCTTCCTGCGATTCGAGCGTGAACACCGGGAGGAACGACACCGTGATGATGAGCAGCGAGAAGAACAGCGCCGGCCCCACCTCCTGGCAGGCGGCGATCATCGCGTCGGCACGGTCCTTGAAGGTGTGAACGGGTTTGCGCCGGTCCAGCTTCTCCAGGTGCTTGTGCGCGTTCTCGATCATGACGATGGCCGCGTCGACCATGGCGCCGATGGCAATGGCGATGCCGCCCAGGCTCATCAGGTTCGAGTTCATGCCCAGCAGCCGCATCGCGATGATCGAGATCAGCACGCCCACCGGCAGCATCAGGATGGCCACCAGCGCCGAACGCACGTGCATCAGGAACACGATACACACCACGGCGACGATGACGCTCTCTTCGAACAGCGTCCAGGACAGGTTCTTGATCGCGCGGTGGATCAGGTCCGAACGGTCGTAGACCGCCTGGATCGTCACGCCTTCGGGCAGGCCGGCCGAGATCTCGGTGACCTTGGCCTTGAGGTTGTGGATCACCTCCAGCGCGTTCTGCCCGAAGCGCGACATCGCGATGCCCGAGACGACCTCACCCTCGCCGTTCAGCTCGGACAGGCCGCGCCGCTCGTCGGGCGCCATCTCGACGCGCGCGATGTCGCGGATCAACACCGGTGTGCCGCCCTCGCTCTTGACCACCAGCATCTCGATGTCGGCCTTGCCACGCAGGTAGCCCTTGCCGCGCACCATGTACTCGGTCTCGGCCATTTCGACCACGCGCCCGCCGACGTCGCGGTTGCTGTCGCGGATGACCTGCGACACCTTCATCAGCGGGATGCCGTAGCTGCGCAGCTTGAGCGGATCGACGGTGACCTGGTAGGTCTGCACGAAGCCACCCAGCGAGGCCACTTCGGCGACACCCGGCGCCTTGGTGAGCTGGTAGCGCACGTACCAGTCCTGGATCGTGCGCAGTTCGGCCAGGCTCTTGTTCTTGGCCAGCAGCGCGTATTGGTAGACCCAGCCGACACCGGTGGCATCGGGCCCGAGCGAGGGCGACACGCCCTTGGGCAATCGG
>CAMTUD010000086.1:0-18331 GCA_947084805.1 uncultured beta proteobacterium
CACGATGCCGGCCACACCGCTGCACGACCCCACCGCCGCGCCGCTGCCTGCGGCCAGCCCGGCCACGCGCAACACCACCTGCTACATGTGCGCCTGCCGCTGCGGCATCCGCGTCCACCTGCGCGAGGGGGTGGATGGCCCCGAGGTGCGCTACATCGAGGGCAACCCCGAGCACCCGCTGAACCAGGGCGTGATCTGCGCCAAGGGTTCCAGCGGCATCATGAAGCAGTACTCGCCGGCGCGGCTGACGCAGCCGCTGATGCGCAAGCCCGGCAGCGAACGCGGCGCGGGCGAGTTCGTGCCCATCGATTGGGACACCGCCTTCAAGATGCTCGAGGACCGGCTGCGCCACCTGCGCGCCACCGACCCGAAGAAGTTTGCGCTTTTCACCGGCCGCGACCAGATGCAGGCGCTGACGGGCCTGTTCGCACGCCAGTTCGGCACGCCCAACTACGCCGCGCACGGCGGCTTCTGCTCGGTGAACATGGCCGCCGGCATGATCTACACCATCGGCGGCTCGTTCTGGGAATTCGGCGGCCCGGACCTCGACCGCGCCAAGCTCTTCGTGATGATCGGCACCGCGGAGGACCACCACTCCAACCCGATGAAGATCGCGCTCTCGAAGTTCAAGCGCGCGGGCGGCCGCTTCATCACCATCAACCCGGTGCGCACGGGTTACTCGGCCATCGCCGACGAGTGGGTGCCCATCAAGCCCGGCACCGACGGCGCGCTGCTGCTGGCCCTCGTCCACGAGATCATGGCGCTGGGCCTGTACGACCGCGACTTCCTGGCCCGCTACACCAACGCGGGCCAGCTGGTGAACCAGGACGCGGCCAGCGACGACTTCGGCCTCATGCTGCGCAACCCGCAAGGCGACGTCGTCAACCCGCTGCGCCCGCACAATTTTTATTGGTGGGACCGCCTCAGCGGCCAGCCCGTGGCCGACCACACCGAAGGCACCGACCCGGCGTTGCTGGGCCGCTTCAGCATGCCCGACGGCCCGCTGCAGGGCACCCCCGCCGTGCCCGCCTTCCAGTTGCTGCAGGACCGCGTGGCACCCTACACGGCCGACTGGGCCAGCGGCATCACCGGCATCCCGGCCGAGACCATCCGGCGCCTGGCGCACGAGATGGGCATCACCGCGCGCGACCAGAAGATCGAACTGCCTATTCAATGGACCGACAGCTGGGGCAAGCAGCACGAATCCGTCACCGGCAACCCCGTGGCCTTCCACGCCATGCGCGGGCTGGCCGCGCACAGCAACGGCTTCCACACCATCCGCACGCTGGCCATCCTGATGAGCCTGCTGGGCACCATCGACCGCCCCGGCGGTTTCCGCCACAAGGCGCCCTACCCGCGCGCCGTGCCGCCCAACGCGCGCCCGCCCAAGGGCCCCGAGGCCGTGCAGCCCGACACGCCGCTGGCCGGCGCGCCGCTGGGCTGGCCCGAGAGCCCCGACGACCTGTTCGTGGATGCGGCCGGCGAGCCGGTGCGCATCGACAAGGGTTTCAGCTGGGAACACCCGCTGTCGGCGCACGGGCTGATGCACAACGTCATCACCAACGCCTGGCGCGGGGATCCTTACCCCATCGACACGCTGCTGATCTTCATGGCCAACATGGCCTGGAACTCGACGATGAACACGTCCGAGGTCCGCAAGATGCTCAACGACAAGCACCAGGGCGGTGAGAAGGACGGGCAGTACAAGATCCCCTTCCTCGTCGTCTGCGATGCCTTCCAGAGCGAGATGACGGCCTACGCCGACCTCATCCTGCCCGACACCACTTACCTGGAGCGGCACGACTGCATGTCGATGCTCGACCGGCCGATCTCGGAATTCGACGGCCCGGTGGACGCCGTGCGCATCCCGGTGCTCAAGCCCACGGGCCAGTGCAAGCCCTTCCAGGAGGTGCTGGTGGAACTCGCAGGCCGCCTGAAGTTCCCGGCCTTCACCACCGCCGAAGGCGGCCGCAAGTTCAAGGACTACCCCGACTTCATCGTCAACTACGAGACCGCGCCCGGCTCGGGCATCGGTTTCCTGGCCGGCTGGCGCGGCAAGGACGGCGAGAAGTCGATGCGCGGCGAGCCCAACCCCAACCAGTGGGCGATGTACGAGCAGAACAACTGCGTCTTCCAGCACCACATGCCGCCCGAGCACCAGTACATGCGCAACTGGAACGACGGCTACATGCGCTGGGCGCAGGGCGTGGGCCTGCGGCGCGACCGCGACCCCGTCGTCATCCACCTCTACAGCGAATTCCTGCAGCGCTTCCGCCTCGCAGCCCAGGGCAAACACAAAGGCAAGCAGCCGCCCGAGCGCCTGCGTGAACGCGTGGCCACCTATTTCGACCCGCTGCCCTTCTACTACGCGCCGCTGGAAGAACAGGCCACCGACCTGGCGAAGTTTCCGCTCAACGCGGTGACGCAGCGGCCGATGGCGATGTACCACTCGTGGGACTCGCAGAACGCCTGGCTGCGCCAGATCCACACCCACAACTACCTCTTCGTCAACACGAAGACCGCCGTCGCTGCGGGCATCGCCGACGGCGGCTGGATGTGGGTGGAGTCCCCCTGGGGCAAGGTGCGCTGCATGTGCCGCCACTCGGAAGCGGTGGAGCCCGGCACGGTGTGGACCTGGAACGCCATCGGCAAGGCGCCCGGTGCCTGGCAGCTGGCGCCCGACGCCAACGAGTCGCAGCGGGGTTTCCTGCTCAACCACCTGATCCGCGAGGAACTGCCCGCTGCGGGTGGCGGCACGGTGTCCAACAGCGACCCCATCACCGGCCAGGCCGCGTGGTACGACGTGCGGGTGCGCATCAGCCCGGCCGGGCCCGAGGAGGCCAAGCTCACCTGGCCGCAGGCCGAAGCCATGCAGCCGGTGCCCGGCATGGGCAGTGCGCCGAAGCGCCGCAGCTGGATGGCCGGGCTGAAGGGCAAGCTGTGACACAGCTCGTGCATCAGAAGGGCAAGCTGTGACGCAGCTCGCATTGGTCATCGACCTCAACGTCTGCGTCGGCTGCCACGCCTGCGTGACGAGCTGCAAGCAGTGGAACACCTCGGGCGCGGCCGGCCCGCTGGTCGACGAGCAGCCCTACGGCAAGGACCCCACGGGCACCTTCTTCAACCGCGTGCAGACCTTCGAGGTGGGTGAGTACCCGAACACGCAGACGGTGCACTTCCCCAAGAGCTGCCTGCACTGCGAAGACCCGCCCTGTGTGCCGGTGTGCCCCACCGGCGCTTCGTACAAACGCAAGGAAGACGGCATCGTGCTCGTCGACTACGACAAGTGCATCGGCTGCAAGTACTGCAGCTGGGCCTGTCCCTACGGCGCGCGCGAGCTCGACGAGGAACGCCAGGTGATGACCAAGTGCACGCTGTGCGTCGACCGCATCAGCGACCAGGCGCTGCCCGAGGCCGAACGCAAGCCCGCCTGTGTGCTGGCCTGCCCGTCGAACGCACGCCTGTTCGGCGACGTGCACGACCCGGAATCGGTGGTCAGCGTGGCCATCCGTGAACGTGGCGGCTACGCGCTGATGCCGGAATGGAACACCCGTCCGGCCAACCACTACCTGCCGCGCCACCGCACGGGCCAGACGGTGCGCGCCGAAGACCTGCACCGCGTGGACAACCCGCTGAAGATCGACGGCCGACCGCCCGCACCCGCGCCCGAACCCGCACCCGAACCTCCACCGCAAGGCGCCGGGCGCGAGGACTACGCAACATGAACCCGGCCTGGTCCGTCATCTTTCTCACCACGCTGATCGGCGCCGGCCAGGGGCTGTTCCTGGCGCTCTTCGGCGCCGAGTTGGCCGGCTTCGGGCGCATCGACGCCGAGCGCGGTTTTCTCGCGCTGGGCGGCGGCGTGGCACTGCTGCTGTGCGCAGGCGGGCTCGTTGCGTCCTTCTTCCACCTCGGCCGGCCCGAGCGCGCGTGGCGCAGCGCGGCGATGTGGCGCACGTCGTGGTTGTCGCGCGAGGTCATCGCGCTGCCGCTCTTCATGGCCACGCTCTTCTTCTGGGCGCTGCTGCACTACAGCGGCCGCGGCGGCACGCTGGCGCTGGGCGTGCTGGCAGCGCTGGCCTGCGCCGCGCTCTTCCTGTGCACGGCGATGATCTACGCGTCGGTGCGCTTCCTGCAGGAATGGGCCAGCCCCTACACGGTGCTGAACTACACGCTGCTGGGCCTGGCCTCGGGCTGCACGCTGGCCACCGCCCTGGCCGCCTGGGGTGCACCGGCGCTGGTGGCGGCCTATGGCACGGCGGCGCTGGTCTTCACGGCGGCGGGTTTCGTCGGCCGCGGTCTGTCGCTGCGGCGCAATGCGCAGTTGAAGCCGAAGTCGACGCTGCAGTCGGCCATCGGCATCCGCCACCCGCAGATCCGGCAGCGCGCGATGGGTTTCATGGGCGGTTCGTTCAACACACGGGAGTTCTTCCACGGCCGCAGCGGCGGTGTGCTGCGCCAAGTGAAGTGGGCCTTCCTGCTCGGCGCCTTCGTGCTGCCGATGGCGCTGCTGTGGACAGGGCTGGGCTCGGCCTCCCCCGGCCTGCTGGCGCTGGCCTTCGTCGTGCAGTACCTCGGGCTGCTGGCCGAACGCTGGTTCTTCTTCGCCCAGGCCAACCATCCGCAGAACCTGTACTACCAGGCGGTGTCCTGATGCCACCCGGTGGGGGCCGGGTGCGGGGGTCGATCGCCATAATCGATCGGTAGTCACCGCTGCTTCGCCGATGCCCAAGAGTCGTATCACCCTTCTGCCGCCGCGCCAGCTCGAGGCCGTCGTCGCCGTGGCGCGCTGGGGTTCCGTGCATGCGGCCTCTCGCGAACTCGGCATTCCACAACCCGCGGTCTCCAGGCTCGTGTCCGCCACCGAACGCACGCTGGGCGTCACGCTCTTTTCTCGGTCGCGGCAAGGCACGGCGCCGACCGAGACTGGCGAGCGCGTGGTGCGGCAGATCACTTTCGCGTTGCAGGCCCTGCGCGACGTTGCCCAGGTGGCGACGGAGCCCGAACCGATCGTGCGGCTGGGCTGCATTCCGCGCGTCACGCACGTGCTGCTGCCGCACCTGCTGGCGCAACTGGCCGAGGGCGGCGCCGGCTTCAAGCTGCGGGTGTCGGTAGGCACGTCCAACGAGTTGACCGCCGACCTCGAGGCCGCGCGGCTGGACTTCATCATCGCCCTGCGCGCCACCACGGTGGCCGAGTCGCTGACGCTGGAAGCGGACGACCTTTACAGCGAGCGAACCGTGGTCGTGTGCGGCAAGGACAACGTCGACATTCCGAAGACCACCTGTTCGCTGGCCCAGCTTGGGCAGTCACCGTGGGTGCTGCCCAAGTCGGGCTTCCATTCGCGGGATCTCATCGACGGGCTGATGGCGTCGGCGGGCCGGCCGCCCATCGTCCCCGTGATCGAGACCAACTACTTCGAAACCGGCTTGTCGATCGTCGCCGCCACCCGCTACCTGGCGCTGGCGCCGGAGTTCGCGGCGCGGCGCTTCGAGAAGCTCAAGATGGTGCGTATCGTGCCCACCCGCCCCGCCCTCGGATCGAGCCCGGTGATGCTGCAGTATTGGGAAGGCCAGCGCGCGCATCCGGCCTACGCGGCCTTCCGCAGCGCCGTGACACGTGCGGCGCGCCTGGTTCACAAGGCCTGAGCCGCCGCAGCGCCGGCGCGGCCGCTGCGCAAACGGCTGCCGCAGCGGGCCGTCCTGGCGCTTCAGGGTGTCGCGAGTTCGCGCTTGTAGCGGTCGATGAAGCCCGTGAACACCTGGCCCTCGCGGAACGCGGGGTGTGTCAGCGTGGCCCGCAGGAAGGCCAGGTTCGTATGCGGGCCCTCGACTTCGATGCGCCCGAGCACGTCGAGCGCGAGTTCGATTGCCGCCTCGCGCGTGGCGCCGTGGCAGATGACCTTGGCGATCATCGGATCGTAGAAGTGGGTGACGTGGTCGCCGCCGCGGAACCCGCTGTCGATGCGCACGCCGGGCATGGACTCGGGCAGTTGGAAGCGCATCAACTTGCCCGGTGAGGGCATGAAGTTCTTCAACGGATTCTCGGCGTAGATGCGGCACTCGATGGCGTGGCCGTGGGCGCTGATGTCGGACTGCACCATCGCCTGCAGCGTGCCCAGCGCGTGCTCGATCTGCATGGCCACCAGGTCACGGCCGGTATTCATTTCGGTCACCGGGTGTTCCACCTGGATGCGCGTGTTCATCTCGAGGAAAAAGAACTCGTGCGTGTCGGCGTCGACCACGAATTCCACCGTGCCGGCGCCGCCGTAGCGCTGGTCGGCACACAGGCGCGTGGCGGCATCGGCCATGCGCTGACGCACGGTCTGCGCCAGCAGGGGGGCCGGGCTCTCCTCGATCACCTTCTGGAAGCGGCGCTGCGTGGAGCAGTCACGTTCGTGCAGGTGGATCGCCGTGCCGTCACCGAAGCCGAAAACCTGCACCTCGACGTGCCGTGCGCGTTCGATGAAGCGCTCGAGGTAGATGGCGCCGTCACCGAAGGCGTTCTGCGCCATCGACTGGGTCGCTTCGGCCATGGCACGCAATTGCTCGGGCCGGTCGACGCGCCGCATGCCGATGCCACCACCACCGGCTGCCGCCTTGACGAGCAGCGGGTAGCCCACCTGCGTGCCGGCCTCTTCCAGCGACTCGAGTTCACCGAAGGGAAACCGTGCGCTGCCCGGCAGGATGGGCAGCCCGCTGGCCCGGGCCAGTTCGCGCGCGCGCTGCTTGTCCCCCATGTCGCGGATGACCTTGGGCGTGGGGCCGATCCACACCAGGCCGGCGGCGATGACGGCCTGCGCGAATTCCGCGTTCTCCGAAAGAAAGCCGTAGCCCGGATGCACCGCATGCGCGCCCGACACCTGGGCCGCGGCCAGCAGGCGTTCCATGCTCAGGTAACTCTCGCGGGGCGAGGACGGCCCGATGGCGACCGCCTCGTCGGCCGTCTGGGCGTGCATCGAATGCGCGTCGGCTTCGGAGTACACCGCCACGGTGCGCAGGCCGAGACTGCGGCAACTGCGCATCACACGGCAGGCGATCTCGCCCCGGTTGGCAATCAGCACGGTTTTCATGCCGGTCCCTCAGACCTTGACGCGCACGAGCACGGTGCCGTTTTCCACGGTCTGGCCTTCCTTGACGCAGATCTCCTGGATCACGCCCGCCTCGGTCGACCCGACGGGAATCTCCATCTTCATCGACTCCATGATCAGCACGTCCTCTTCCTCCTGCACCGTGTCGCCTACGGCCTTCAGGATCTTCCAGACGTTGCCGGTGATGTCGGCCTTCAATTCGATCGTTGCCATGTCTCGTTTCCCCTTGTTCAAGTCTTGAGCACTATCTTGCCGCAGTGGCCTGCGCTCTCCATGAGCCGGTGCGCCTGCGCCGCTTCGGCCAGCGGCAGGATGGTGCCGACGACGGATTTCAGGCCGCCGCTTGCGAACAGTGGCCACACCTGCGCCTTCAACTGCCGCGCCACTTCGGCCTTGAAGTCGTCCGGGCGGGTGCGCAGCGTGGAGCCCGTGTAGTGCAGGCGTTTGAGCATCACCGGCATCAGGTCCACTTGCACCTTCGAGCCGAGCGCAAAGGCCAACTGCACGATGCGGGCGTCGTGGCGGGCCGCCTTCATGTTGCGCTGCACGTAGGGGCCGCCGACGATGTCGAGGATGACGTCGGCCCCGGTGAATTCCGAGCGCACCACCTCGACGTAGTCTTCCACCTGGTAGTCGACCACGCGCTCGGCGCCCAGTGCCTTGCAGGCGGCCAGGCGCGACGCGGGGCTGTCGGTGGCGACGACACGCGCACCGAAGGCCCGGCCGAGCTGAATGGCCACCGTGCCCAGCCCGCCCGCCGCGCCGTGCACCAGGAACACTTCGCCGGCGGCCAGCCGGGCCGTCATGAAGACGTTGCTCCACACGGTGAAGTAGGCCTCGGGCAGCGACGCGGCCTCAGCCAGGTCCAGGCCTTGCGGCACGGGCAGGCAGTGGTCTTCCAGGATCGTGCAGTAGCGGGCATAGCCGCCCCCTTGCGTCAGGCCGCAGATACGGTCACCCACCTGCCAGGAATGCGCTTGGCCGCCCACCGCGACCACTTCGCCGGCCACCTCCAGCCCGAGCAGGTCGGAAGCCCCCTCGGGTGCCGGATACAGGCCACGGCGCTGCATCAGGTCGGGCCCGTTGACGCCGGCGTAAGCCACCTCGACGAGCACCTCGCGGGGCCCTGGTGTCGGCCGCGGCCGTTGTGCCAGGTGCAGCACTTCCGGCCCGCCGGGGCCGCTCATCACGACGACGTCCATCAGGGCGGAGGTCATGTCGGCGTCTCCACGGGTGGCAAGGCCGACGTGCGCGGCGCCTTGTGCCGCTCGTACAGGCGCACACCGCGCAGCGCCCGGGCCGCGTCGATCAGTTCGTCGTAGACGGGTATGCCCGCGGCCAGCGCCACCTCGCGGTGGTGACGGCGCTTGTCGTCGAGTTCGGGCGAGCCGTCCACACGCAGCACGACCATGAGGTGCGGCCCACCGGAGTGGGCCTGCTTCACGCGCACCACGGCCTGGATCAGGTTGTCGACCGGGTCGCCACCGCCGCGACCGACGAAGGCCGCCAGGTTGACGTGCATGACGATGGCATCGGGTCGGCCCGACGCGCACACGATGTCGAGGATGCGGTTGGCCACCAGGCCCTGCTCGCCCTGCAGCGTGGCCACCGGCGCATCGATCGGGTTGACCACGCTGGTGCCCGGCGGCAGGTTCAAGGCTTCGAGCTGGCCGAGTGTGGTGGCATCGAAGGCCGTGATGTCGAGGCCACATTCGGCGAAGGAATCGGTGGCCAGCACGCTGGTGCCCCCGCCGTTGCCGAAGAGCACGACACGCTGCGTCGGCGTGCGTGGCGCCAGGTCGACGAACTGGAAGGCCAGCAAGGTGTCGATGAAGGCGTCGACCGTGTCGACCATGATGCAGCCGGTCTGGCGTGCCACGGCCTCCCAGGCCCGACCGTCACCGGCCAGTGCCCCCGTGTGCGAGGCCGCTGCGGCGCGCCCTTGCACGGAGCGACCGCCGCGCAGGATGATCACCGGCTTGGTGGCACGGCCCGACCGCAGCAGGTCGAAGAAACGCCTGCCGTCCTTGACGTCCTCGAGGTAGAGCCCGATGACACGTGTCTGCGGGTCGGCCAGGTAGAACTCGAGCAGGTCCACCGGCCCGATGTCCACGCTGTTGCCCACCGTCACGAGACCGCTGAAACGCACACCCCGCCACTGGCCGCGCTTGATGATGTCGGTGCCCAGGCCGCCGCTCTGCGTGACCACGCCGACGACGCCGAGGTCGCGCGGCGCGCCGACGGAAAACGTGACCCCGCCACGCGGCGAATACAGGCCCAGGCAGTTGGGGCCGAGGAGGCGGGCGCCACCTTCGCAGCCCGCCTGCAGCAGTTCGGCCTGCAGCGCCTCGCCCTCGGCCACCTCGCCAAAGCCGCTGGAGATGACCTGGGCATAGCGCACACGCCCGCGCGCCTGGCGCAACACACCGGGGATCGCCTGCGCGCCGATGGCGACGTAGGCGTAGTCCACCGGCTCGGGCGTGTCCGCCAGGCTCGGGTAGGCCTGCAGGCCCTCGACTTCCGCGGCCTTGGGGTGGATCGGGTACAGCTTGCCCGCGTAGCCAAAATCCTTCATGCGCCGCAGGAAGGTGTTGGCGATGGTGGTGGACGTGGTGGAAGCCCCCAGCACGGCCACGCTGCGCGGCTGGAAGAGGGGCATGAAACGGTCGACGATGGCGGGCCCGCTGGCGATGGCGGCTTCGACCTTCGGCGCGGCCAGCGCCTCGCTGGTCAGGATGAAGCGCGCGTCGGCCACCACGGCGCCACGTTCGTGCACGATGACCGGGTTGATGTCGAGCTCGGCGATCTCGTCGCCCAGGCGCATGAGCAGACCACCTTCGCCACCGATCTTCAGCAGCAGGTCGACGATGGCGTTGCGGTCGGCGGCCTTGCGCCCACGGGCGCCGTCGAGCAGCCTGGCGCCACGCAGGTCGTCGAGCATGGCCACGGCGTCGTCGCGGCTGATGGGGCACAGCCGGAACGCGACGTCGTGCAGGATCTCGACGAAGATGCCGCCCAGGCCGACCATGATCATCGGCCCGAACTGGCGGTCTTGCATGGCGCCGAAGACGACCTCGACACCGGCGGCGCACATCGGTTCCACCAGGTAGCCGTCGACGCGTGCGGCCTGGACCTGGGGCTGGGCGGCAATCTGCGCCATGGCCGCGCGCACACCTTCGGGCCCGGCGGCATTCAGCACCACGCCGCCAGCGTCGCTCTTGTGCAGGATGTCGGGCGACAGCACCTTGACCGCGTAGGGGCCCTGCAGCCCGGCGATCTGCTCGGCCACGCCATCGGGCCCGGTGGCCACCACGAAAGGCTGCACGTCGACGCCGAAGCAGGCCAGCAAACGCTTGCCGTCGGCCTCGTTCAACCAGCCCCGGCCCGCCTGGCGGGCCTGCGTTATCAGTTGTTGGGCATCCATCATCATGCTTCGGCCCTCAGTAGCTGGTGGGCCAGTTCTGCAGGTGGTGTTTGCCGACGCCCCCGCCCTTGCGCGATCGGTACACGTCGAAGGCCCTGATCAGGTAGTCGCGTGTCTCCTGCGGCTTGATGATGTTCTGCAGCGAGAAGATGGTGGCCATGTCCCACACCTCGTCGGCCTTGCGGATGTGGTTCAACGCGTCCTCGAAGCCTTCCTGACCGGGTTGCAGGCCGTGCACGATGCTGGTGGCGAAGGTCGGGTCCATGAAGCTGACCTCGGCCGTCGGCCAGGCGATCAGCTCGTCGTTGTGGCGCCCGCCCCCCATCGCCACATAAGCGCGTCCGTAGGCCTTGCGCACGATGAGCGTGATGCACGGCACCGTCACGAAGGACGTGGCGTTCATCATGTTCATGATCCAGCCCGGCGCGCCCTTGCGCTCGGCGTCCTTGCCGACTACGAAGCCCGGGGTGTCGACGAGGCGCAGCAGCGGGATGTTGAAGCTGTCGCACAGCACCTGGAAGTCGATGATCTTGCGACAGGCCTCCGCCGACAACGCGCCACCGCCCACGCCGGGGTTGTTGGCGATGATGCCGACCACCTTGCCGCCCAGGCGGGCCAGCGCCGTCACCGCCGCGCGGCCGAAGCGCGGCTTGAGCTCGAACACGCTGTCGCGGTCGGCAATGATGCCGATCATCTTGCGCATGTCGTAGACCTGCGTGCGCCGCTCGGGCAGGATGTCCAGCAGCGGCATCTGGTCTTGCGCTGCGTCGGGCGCCGGGGCCTGCGCCGGCGGCAGCTCCATGTTGTGTGAAGGCATGTAGCTCAGGAAACGCCTGATCTCCTGCAGCGCCTGCTCGTCGGTGTCCACGAAGCGGTCGATGAGGCCGGTGTATTCCGCGTGGATGCGCCAGCCACCGAGTTCCTCGAGGTCGACCTCCTCGCCGATGGCCATCGACACCAGCCGCGGGCTGGACACGGCCATGATCGAGCCCTTCTTCATCACCGCGAAGTCGGAGCAGCAGCACATCCAGGCCGACGAGCCGAAGGACGTGTCCAGTGCGGCGGCGGCCCAGGGCGTTTCGCGCGAGCGGCGGAACTGCGTCGGGTCGTTGCCCAGCAGGTTGCCCATGCCGCGTGAACCCATGGCGTCGGGCAGGCGCGCGCCGGTGGACTCACCGATGTGCACGAAGGGGAATCCCTTGTCGGTGGCGCTTCGGCGGATGTGGCCGATCTTCTTGGAGTTGGTGGCGCTGGTGGAGGCGCCGCCAACGGTGAAGTCGTTGATGACCACGCCGATGTCACGACCATCGACCTTCGCGAAGCCGACGAACTTGCCATCGCGCGGTGTCTTGGCTTCGTCTTCCTTGAAGACACCCGAGGCGCCCAGCAGGCCGACCTCGAAGAAGGAACCCGGGTCGGTCAGCGCGTCCATGCGCTGCTGCGCATTCAGCTGCCCGCGGGCCCTGCGTTTTTCCAGCTTCGCCGGGCCGCCCATGCTGCGGGCCTTCTCGCGGCGACGGTCCAGTTCGGCCATCAAGCTTTCGTGTGCCATGAATCCATTCCTCTCCACAGGGGCATCGGCGTCGGCGGCAGCGCTGCTTGAGCGCCACGTCACCGCATCGACGGGTGGCAACCATAGGATCGACGCGTAATGCTGTCAATGAGGCATCTTTGGCCAGGCGTGATGCCATATTTGTATTGCCGATGGATAACGCATCGCGCATTACAGGATGCATAAAAAGCTTCGTTTACAGCATCCTTTGCAGTTGCTACCGTTGCCCCTCGATCAACACCGAGAGTGCCGGACCGACCCGATGCGCAGCCTTCCCCTGAACGCACTTGCACTCATGCACCCGGCCGATGGCCGTGGCACCCGATCGTGTTCGCCCGGCAGGCTTACGGCACCGGCCTCGACGTTCAGGCCGATGACGGAGGCCTGAGGTGGAAGGCCTGCGCATCCGGCGCGTCGATGTCTTCGGTGTGGCTGTTCCGCTGGTGGGTCCGGGCTTCCGCAACGCTTACATCACCAAGAAGGTTCAGAAGAGCGCACTCGTGCGGCTGATCGCCGAAAACGGCTGCGTGGGGCTGGGCAACATCGACCCATCGCCGGGTTATTCGGTGGAGACCATCGAGCAGTCCCTGAGCGCCTTGCGTGACCGCCTGTCGGCCGTGGTGCAGGGCCTGGACGCCTCCAACCCGCACCAGGTGCTGCGCGCCATGGACACCGCGCTGGCGGGCCACCTCGACGCAAAGGCCGCCATCGAGATGGCCTGTGTCGACATGATGGGCCGCCACCTGGGTATCGCGGTGCACGAACTGCTGGGCGGCGCCGTGACGCACCGCCTGTCCTTCAACGCCTGGATCGGCATCGTGCCGCCCGACGAGGCCGCCGCCGAAGCGCGCAAGTGGTTCGATCGTGGTTTCCGGTCAGCCAAGATCAAGGTCGGGGGCGGCATCGAGGCCGACCGCGACCGCGTGCTTGCCGTGCGCGAAGCCGTCGGCCCCGAGATGGCGTTGCGTGCCGATGCCAATGCCGGCTACTCGGTGGCCGATGCCATCGCCCTCGGCCGCCTGCTGGAACCGCTGCAGATGCAGCTGCTCGAGCAACCGGTGGCCGAGCACGACCTCGCCGGCATGGCCCGCGTGCGGCAGTCCATCGGCATTCCGGTGATGGCCGACGAGTCGATCACCGACCACGCGAGCCTGATCGCGGTGATCCGCGCCGATTGCGCCGACCTGGTCAAGCTCAAGGTCATGAAGCAGGGCGGGTTCCTGACCTGCCGGCGCATGCTGGAGACAGCAACCGCGGCGGGCCTGAAGGTCGTCATCGGGCATGGCTTCGGGCTCGGCATCAATACGGTGGCCGAAATCATGCTCGCCAGCACCAGCGAAAGCGTGCTCGCCGGCCTCGAATGTGTCGGGCCGCTGAAGACCGCGGACGACATCGTGACTTCAAAGCTGGACCTGAGCCAAGGCGGGATCGACCTGCCCGCGGGCCCCGGCCTGGGCGTCGAACTCGACGAGGCCAAGGTCCACGCCTACCGGTTCGATGGATGAGCAAGAGCACAACGAAGGAGACACCGACATGACCATGAACCGACGTCACGCCTGTACCGCGCTCGTCAGCCTGCTGCCTCTCGGGGCAAGGGCACAGCAGGACGACTACCCCACGAAACCCATCACCGTGCTGGCGCCCTTCGCGGCCGGCGGCACCGTGGACATCGTCGGGCGGCTGCTGGGCCAGAAGCTGTCGCTGCTGCTGAAGCAGCCGATGCTGATCGAGAACCGCGGTGGCGCCGGCGGCACGATCGCCACCGGCATGCTGGCTCGCGCCGCACCCGACGGCTACACCTTGATGCTGCAGCACATCGGGCTGGCCTTCAACGCGTCCCTGTACGACAAGCTGCCTTTCGACACCGCGCGCGATATCGTGCCGCTGGCCTACGTCGGTGCCACGCCCAACGTGCTCGTCGTCACTCCCGGCCTGCCGGTGCACAGCGTCGCCGACTTCCTCGCCTACGCCAAGGCCAACCCGGACGCGATCAACTACGGCTCCGGCGGCAAGGGCAGCGCTGGTCACCTGCCGATGGAGGTGCTGCAGTCCAGCACGGGCCTGCGCTTCACGCACGTGCCCTACAAGGGTTCCGGGCCCGCCATCAACGACCTGATGTCGGGACAGATCCAGGCCATGCTGCTGACGATACCTGCCGTGCTGCCGCACATCCAGTCAGGACGCCTGCGCGCGATAGCCACGTCGGGCCTGAAGCGCACCCCGGCGTTGCCGAACTTGCCGACCCTCGATGAAGGCGGTGTCAAGGGATTCGACTACGCGCCCTGGTACGGCTACTTCGCCCCCAGGGGCACGCCGGTGGCCATCCTCGACAAGCTGCACGCGACGATCAACAAGGCGCTGCAAGACGCGGAAATCGCGTCCAAACTCGGTCAGCAGGGCCTGGAGGTCGAGACCATGTCGCGCCAGCAGTTCGCCGACATCGTCGTGCGCGATACAGCGGCCTGGGGCAAGACGATCCGGGCTCTGGGGCTGCGGGGCGGATAAGCGGCAAGGCGCCGCGCGCAAGCCGCCTCGCAGACCCCCTGTGCTTGCGGCCCTCAGTGCCCCTGTGGGCCCGCCTGCACCTGCGCCGAGTCCTGAACCGGGCACATTCAGTGCAGCGGCTGGCGGTTGGCAGGCAGCCGCCGCCGGCTCCCCGTCCATCCGGTCCATCGCGGCCGTACCGGCCACGCGTCAACGCCCAGGAAGCGACGCGTGAACACCTTGGGTCCGGCCTTTCTGGGCGGCATCTTCGGGGCCGTCCTCATGGACATCACCGAATCGCTGGCCGCCCGCATCGGGCTGACGAACGGCGTGCATGTGGCGCTCGAGCCCGCCACCGCGGAACGACTGCAGCAGACGGTGGAACGGCTGAAGGCGCGGCTGGCCGGCCGCACGGCGCCACCCGAGGCCGGCGAGAGGGCCGCGCTGATGCAGCGCATGCAGTCGAACGCAGCACCGCAGGCCGAGCCGGGCGATCGCATCAAGGTCATCCGGGCCGGCGTGGGCCACACCGTACGCATGATCCCGGTGGCCGACGTGGTCTGCTTCGAGGCGACGGCAAAGTACGTGAACGCGCGACGAAATCGGGCACTGCAGCCTGGCCGTGCGCGGCCCGCAGCGGCCCTTGATGGTGAGCCGCGCCTTCGGGCATCTCTTCCGCCCGATGTAGCCGGCAGGCCGCGCTGAATGCGGTGCGGACGGCGGCGCGGCAACCACCGCCCGGTCGACGCGTTCGACCGCTGCCGGACCTCAGCGCACCACTGATCGCCTGACGCTGTTGCTCGAACGCAGCGGCGTTGACAGTGCACCCACCCCGTCGCCAACCCGGCTGGCGGGTCGGCCCCACTCAACCCCGACCACCCGTTCAGGAGCACCCCATGGTTCGCTACATCACCACCGCACTCTCGCTGGCGGCGCTCGCCGCCACCACCGGCTGCATGTCGCCGCCGAAAGACCTCGACCTGGCGCTGGAACGCCCGACCGTCGACAACCGGTACGTCGTCACGCTGCAGCCGCCGGCCAGACCGGCGGCCATCAATCAGCTGCATGCGTGGCAGCTCAGGTTGACGACGCCGGCCGGCGTGCCGGTGCCGCATGCGCGCATCCAGGTCGATGGCGGCATGCCGCAGCACGGCCACGGCCTGCCCACGCGGCCGCAGGTGACACGTGAGCTGCCCGACGGGGGCTACCTGATCGAAGGCATGAAGTTCAGCATGACCGGCTGGTGGGAGATCAAGCTCGCCATCGACAGCCCGGCGGGCGCCGACCGGGTGACCTTCAACACCGTCGTCGCCGAGCCCGGCGCGAGCCGCTGACCTGACGGGTCGACCACCCGAGGAGACGACGATGCGCAGGTTGGAATCGATGGTCTGGATGCTCGGCAGCGCCGCCGCCGCCGTGTGTGCGGCGCTGACGGTCACGCTGGCCGACGCCAGCGAGCAGCAGCCTGCAGCCGCCGCGCTGCGCTGGAGTGCGGACGAGAAGGCCGTGCTGGCCTCGCTGAGCCTGCGGCGGCTGCCGCCGGCGCCGGCGGATCCATCCAACGCGGTGGAGCGGCAGCCCGCCGCCATCGAGCTGGGCAGGCGCCTCTTCAGCGACACACGCCTCAGCCGCAACGGCGCCGTCGCTTGCGCCAGCTGCCACGACCCGGCCAGGCAGTTCCAGGACGGCCTTCCCGTGAGCCAGGGCGTGGGCACGGGCTCGCGCCGCGCCATGCCCATCGTCGGCGCGGGCCATGGCCCCTGGCTGTTCTGGGACGGCCGCAAGGACAGCCTGTGGGCGCAGGCGCTCGGCCCGCTCGAGGATGGCGCCGAGCACGGCACGAACCGCACGCGGGTGGCGCAGCTCGTGGCCAGCCACTACCGCCCCGACTACGAGAGCCTGTTCGGGCCGCTGCCGCGGCTCGACGGCCTGCCGGCCGACGCCGGACCCAAGGGCAGCGCGGCCGAGCAGGCGGCGTGGGCGGCGGTCGACACGCGCCGGCGCGAGGCCGTGTCGCGGGTGTTCGCGAACATCGGCAAAGCCATTGCGGCCTACGAGAAGTCGCTGCAGCACGCGCCGACGCGGCTGGACGGCTACGTCGACGCCGTGCTGCGTGGCGACGCGGCGGCCCGCAACCTGCTGCAGGCCGACGAAGCGCGGGGTCTGCGCCTCTTCATCGGCAAGGCGCAGTGCGTGAGCTGCCACAACGGGCCGCTCTTCAGCGACCAGCAGTTCCACAACACCGGCGTGCCGCCGCGCGATGCTGCCCGGCCCGACCGCGGGCGCGCGGCCGCGACGGCCGCCGTGCGCGGCGACGAGTTCAACTGCCTGGGGCCGTTCAGCGATGCCCGGCCCGAGCAGTGCCAGGAGCTTCGTTTCATGGTGACCGACGACCCGGCGCTGGAGGGGGCGTTCAAGACACCGGGCCTGCGCGGCGTGGCCGGCCGGCCACCCTACATGCATGCCGGGCAGATCAGCACGCTGGAGCAGGTCGTGCGTCACTACGTCGCGGCACCGCATGCGGCGGTGGGCCATTCGGAGTTGACGCATCGGCATGCGGATACGGCCACCGCCACCCATGCCGAGCGCGCGCCGATCGAACTGAGCGACGCCGAGATCGCCGACCTGGTGCGCTTTCTCGGCACCTTGAGCGCGCCGCGGTGAGCGTGCCCGCCGACGGCAGCGGGCAACCGCTGCCGCCGTGCACCGCCTGGCCGGCGGCCTGACGCGTCTTCCGGCCCGCCTGCAGCCACACGGCCGAGCCCGTCTTGGCCGTTCTCCGGGCCCGGCCGACAATGCGGCGCCGCCGCGCCCGACTGCGCGGCCGCCCACACACCGCATGGACCACAGCGCAAACCGCGTCTTCATCTCCTACCGGCGCGACGACGCCGCCGGTTATGCCGGCCGGCTGGAAGAAGCGCTGGAAAAGCGCCTCGGCCGCGGCAGCGTCTTCCGCGACGTGCTCGACATCCCGCCCGGCGAAGACTTCGTCGCCGCGATCCGCGCCCGGCTGGAAGGCGCGCAGACGGTGCTGGTGCTGATCGGCCCGCGCTGGGCCGGCGGCGAAGCGCCCGGGCCGCGGCGCATCGACAACCCTGGCGACTTCGTGCGCCTGGAAGTCGCGGTGGCGCTGGACAGCGGCGCGCGTGTGGTGCCGGTGCTGCTGCCCGGCGCCGAGATGCCGGCCGCCGCCGACCTGCCCGAGCCGCTGCAAGCCCTGGCGCGACGCAATGCGCTGAGCCTGAGCGACACGAACTGGGCCGCCGACATCGGCCGCCTGGCCGAAGCCATCGGCCTGCCGCAGCGGCCCGGTGTCTGGCCCTGGGCGCTGAGTGGCGCGCTTGTCGCCGCCAGCGTGGCTGCGGCGCTGTGCTGGTTGAAACCGTGGGTACCGGTTGACCCTTCGGCGCGGCTGCTCGGCAGCTGGCAGGCCGAGGTCCGGTACGGTTGGGGCGCAAAGCACGACGAACGCTTCGAGATCAAGCGCCATGCCGGGCAACTGACCGGCACCGCCACCTTCCTGAGCTATCCGCGCGCCATCGAGAAGCTGGAACTCGACGGCAGCAACCTGCGCTTCGAGACCCATACCCAGCAGACCATGGGCAGCGAAACACGGGAGCTCACGCACCGCTACAGCGCCGAACTGCGAGGCCAGCCGCCCGACGAACGGCTGGCGCTGCGCATGCAGACCAGCGGCGCGTTCCACAACACGCCGCCGCTGGAATTCGAGGCCCGGCGCGCCGCTCCGGCGGTGGCGGCCTCGGCCGCGTCGCGCTGACCC
>CAMTUD010000087.1:0-5913 GCA_947084805.1 uncultured beta proteobacterium
GCCGCACCCATCGCGCGCAGCGGCCGGCGCAGCGCACACACCGCCACCAGCCACAACAGCGTGCCGGCCACGCCGCCGAAGGCCAGCACGGCCTGGCGTGCACCCCAGGTGGCCAGCGTGTCGGCGCCGCCCAGCGCCGCGATGGCCAGCGCCACCTGCACCAGCAGCACCGCGCGCAGGGCCAGCGCGGGGTGGCAGACGTCGAAACTGGCGGCGGTCTGCGCGTTGAGCCGGCCGCGTTCTTCGGCCAGCGGGTCGAAGCGCGTGACGGCAAAGCCGGTGCTGGGCGCGTCTGACGGGCGCACGCTTTCCGGCCACAGGCTGGCGGGGCGGCCGGCGGCAGTGTCGGGGTCGAGCTCGGGCTCGGAGGGCGCCGGGGTGGTCATGGGCGTGGGCAGGGGCGCTGCGGATAATACGGAGCTTCACCCCCGCCCACGCCCGCCGAGGCGCCCCAGAATGTCAGACGACCGCTCTACCGACCCCTTGGCGAACAAACACCAGGCCTGGTCCGCCCTCTTCAGCGAGCCGATGAGCGAACTGGTGCAGCGCTACACCGCCAGTGTCGGCTTCGACCAGCGCCTGTGGCGCGCCGACATCGAAGGCAGCCTGGCGCACGCCGAGATGCTGGCCGCGCAGGGTGTGATCGGCGCGCAGGACCTGGCCGACATCCAGCGCGGCATGGCGCACATCGCCGAGGAAATCGAGCAGGGCCGTTTCGAATGGAAGCTGGCGCTGGAAGACGTGCACTTGAACATCGAGGCGCGGCTGACGGCGCTGGTGGGCGACGCCGGCAAGCGCCTGCACACCGGCCGCAGCCGCAACGACCAGGTGGCCACCGACGTGCGGCTGTGGCTGCGCGGCGAGATCGACAAGCTCTCGCGCCTGCTGATGGCAATGCAGTTGGCGCTGGTCGAACTGGCCGCCGAACACACCGACACCGTGATGCCCGGCTACACGCACATGCAGGTGGCGCAGCCGGTGAGTTTTGCGCACCACCTGCTGGCCTATGTGGAGATGTTCGCGCGCGACGCCGATCGACTGGCGGACGTGAGGAAGCGCGTGAACCAGCTGCCGCTGGGCGCCGCCGCGCTGGCCGGCACCAGCTACCCGCTGGACCGTGAACGTGTGGCGAAGACACTGGGCTTCGACGGCGTGTGCCAGAACAGCCTGGACGCCGTGAGCGACCGCGACTTCGCGCTCGAATTCAGCAGCTTCGCCGCCATCACCATGGTGCACGTGTCGCGGCTGAGCGAAGAGATCGTGCTGTGGATGAGCCAGAACTTCGGCTTCATCGACCTGGCCGACCGCTACTGCACCGGCTCGTCGATCATGCCGCAGAAGCGCAACCCCGATGTCGCCGAACTCGCGCGCGGCAAGACGGGCCGCGTCTACGGCCACCTGATGGGGCTGCTGACGCTGATGAAGGGCCAGCCGCTGACCTACAACAAGGACAACCAGGAAGACAAGGAGCCGCTGTTCGACACCGTCGACACGCTGGCCGACACGCTGCGCATCATGGCCGAGATGGTGGGCGGCATCCGCGTCAAGAAGGACGCGATGGAACGCGCCGCGCTCAAGGGCTACGCCACCGCCACCGATCTGGCCGACTACCTGGTGAAGAAGGGCCTGCCCTTCCGCGACGCGCACGAGGCCGTGGCCCACGCCGTGAAAGTGGCGCTGCAGCAGGGTGTGGACCTGGCCGAACTGCCGCTGGCCACGCTGCAGGGTTTCAACGCCGCGATCGGCGAAGACGTCTTCGCCGTGCTGACACTGCGCGGCTCGATGGCCGCGCGCAACCTGCTGGGCGGCACAGCACCGGCACAGGTGCTGGCGCAGGTGGCAAGGCACCGGGCGAGGCTGGCAGGCTGACGCTCAGCCTGCGGGCCGCGCGTCGGGCGGCTGCCCCTTGTCGAAGACGACGCGCCACACCGCCGGCTCTTCCTGGCGCCAGATCGAATTGAAGCGGGCGATGACGGCACCCTCTGCGTTGCGCACGGGGCCCGTGGACAGTGCCAGCGTGCCGTCATCCAGCACCTGCACCTGGTCGGGCTGCCAGGAGAAGGGCGCCTCGTAGGCATCGAAGTAAGGTTTCCATCCCGCGGCCACCGCAACCCGGCCGCGCAGCACGCCGCTCGCGCCGAAAAACACCGCCTGTGCCGACAGCAGCGCGGTGAAGGCCGCGTGGTTGCGCTCGGCCATGCTGCGCGCAAAGGCCAGTTCTGCAGCACGCACCTGATCGGCCAGCGCCGAGATGCCGGCCAGGCTCATACCGCGTGGGCGGTGTGCCGACGTGTGCGGCCCGCGCCGCCCAGCAGCAGCAGCGCCGCTGCGCTGCCCACCGGGAACAGCAACACCGAGAGGCCGACCCAGGCCGCCACCGACTGCTTGAGGCGGCGCGCGGCGCGTCCGAGCAGCCACCAGTGCAGGGCCATCGCAGCGCCCAGCACCAAAAGCGTGAGCGTGGTGCGCCCCGGTGCGGCCAGCGTGCGCTCGGCCAGCGGCGGCAGCAGCAGTGCGATGCAACCCAGTGCGCCCAGCAGCGCGGCGGCAGAACCTGCAAGGGCACGGTGGGCGGCGGCATGGAGGTTTGCAGTCACGGCGGTTCCCCAGGACCCAGACGATGCGTTCAGTGTAGGCCGCAGCCGCTGCCCCTTCAGCGGAAGCGGATGCGTGTGGCGTCGACGCTGCGGCGGTCGGCCGACAACATGCCCTTGACCTCGACACGCCGGCCCACGGCCAGCAGCGCGGCCGTGCCGTCTTCGTAGCGCAGGTCGGTGCGACCCGTGTTCACCGTGACGCCGCGCAGCACGAAGCTGGCGCCGCCGCCGTTCACGGCGGTGATGAGGCCGTCGAGCTCGAAACCCCGGTCACGCAGCTCGGCATCACTCTTGATCACCACACGCGTGGCGCGCAGCACGCCGTTGCGCAGGCTGCCTTCGACCTCCACCCGCACCCCGGCGGCCAGGCCGCTGCCCGGGCCGGCGCCACTGGCGTCGACGACACGGCCATTGACACTGAACGCGGCCGCGGAGGAGTAGGCCGTGATCAGCCCCTCGAGCTTGACGCCGTCGGCGTCGGCCCAGGGGCGCAGTGCGGTGCCGAAGGAACGCACCACCCAGCGCGGCGCGGGCAGCAGTTCGGCTTCCAGGCGCAGGCGCACGAATTGCCCCACCGCCAGCCCCGCCGGCACGCTGCTGGCGCCGGCATAGCTGTAGCTGGTGCTGCCCACACGCAGCGTCTGCGCCGCCGTGTTGAGCTCGGCCACCGGGCCACGCAGGCGCAGGCCCAGGGCCAGCGCCGCCGGCTCGACGCGGGTGGCGCGGTAGCGCTGCGCGGCGGCGTCGAACACGGCATAGACCTCCACCGGCTGGCCGCTGGCCAGGCCGTCCAGGCCGCTGTCGATGCGCTCGTCGAAGACGGTGGTGTCGTCTACCGTCACACGCTGGCCCAGCAGCGTGAAGCTGCCACCGGCGCGGTCGACCAGCCCGACCACGCCCGACAGCTCGCTCTCGAAGCGGATGCGGCTGGCGGTGGCCGCGCTGCCGCTGATGGCGCTGCTGTCGATGTCCACCGTCATGCCCAGGCGCAGGTCGTCACGTGTGCGGCGCACACCGTCGAGGTCTTCGACCTCGGCCGTGCTGTCGTCGAAACGCACGCCGCCGACGATGACGGAGCCGAAGCCGCTGATCGGCCCCGACGCAAAGCCGCCGGTGCCCCCGCTGCCGACGCCACCACCGCAGCCGGCGACGAAGGCCGCTGCGGCCAGCAGCGCCAGCACGCCGACACGCAGGCCACGCAAGGGCGGGATTCGAGACACGAAGCTGTTCATTTCAGGGCTTTCGCTTGGCGCGGGCACGGGCAGGCTCGCGCGGTGGCGGGGCGGGCGCCGTGGCAGCGCCCTCGTGGTAGGTGTAGAGGCCGACACGCAGCCGGCCCTGTGGCGGCGGCTGCAGGGTGGCGTCGGCCTCGACGCGGGCTTCCAGCGCCGGCACCAGCGCCTGCAGCAGCGCCCGCCACTGCGCACGCACGGCCGGGCGCACCGAGGCGATCGACGCGGCCGACAGCCCGTCGGCGAACACCGCCTGCTCGAAGTGCAGGCTGTCGTCGCCGTCGATGACGTTGGCCACCGCCGCGCGCAGGTGGTCGCCGACGTTGTCGCCCAGGAAACCGAGCTGGCGCGCCAGGTCGCCGTGGGCGACGAAGGTCTCGCGGCACAGATGCACGCGGTCGGCCGCGGCGTCCCATTGCGCCACGCCCAGGCGGCAGAGTTCGTCGAGCAGGCTGCGCGGGTGCACGTCGCGCGTCACGGCCTGGGCCAGGGTCTCGAAGCTGGGCGCCGGGCCCAGGCGCGGCAGCACCAGCGGCTCGCCGTCGGCGCCGCGGTAGGGCGGCTGGGTGCGCCAGTGCGTGAACACCTCGCTGGCCACGGAACGTGCACGCGGCGCTGCCGACGCCTGCTGCGCGGCCTGCACCAGGCGTGTCACCTCGCGCCGGTTGATGCCGGTGGTGGTGCTGATGCGGCTGACCTTGCGGTGTTCGGGCAAGCCCGGGTGGGCGCGCGCGGCGGCCTGCACGAAGGCCAGCCGCAACATCTCTTCCACCTCGGCGTAGGGCAGGCCGCGCGCCACACCCAGGCGCGCCACCGACGCCATGAGCCCGGCCAGGGCCTCGTGCAGCGCGGGCTGCGTGGGCGCCGGGCCGGGCGGTGGAAGGGTGTCTGGGGAATCCATGCGTGCGGTCAGGGGTCGGCCGCACTGTAGCGGCCGGCCTCGGGCTCACGGTCTGGCGCTCACTTGAGGTCGATGCGGCGCGCCTCCAGGCGGGTGCGGTCGGTGCTCAGCACACCGCGCACCTCGACGCGCTTGCCGTTGGCCAGCGTGGTTTCGCTGCCTTCGCGCCATTCCACCGTGCCACCGTACCAGACGGTGACACCGCGCAGCGCGAAGGTCTTGGCGGTGGTGTTCAGGTTGCCGAGTTCACCGCGCAGTTCCAGCGGCCGCATGCCGGCGCTGCGTCGTTCCTCGATCTCGACCTTGGTGGCCACCAGCACACCATTGACCACCGTGCCCTCGACCTCGACACGCGCCCCGAGCACGATGCCGGTGCTGCCGTCGGGGAAGCTGGCGCTGCGGGCGTCCACCGGCATGCCGTTGACGCTGAAGCTGGTGGTCGACGTGAAGTTGCTGATCACGCCTTCGAGGTGGGCCTCGCCGGAACGGTCGGGCAGGCGCAGGCCGCCGCGCAGCGCCGTGGCCACCCAGACCCCGCCCACCTGCGTCGTCTGCAGCAGCACACGCACGATCTGGCCGTTGGTCAGGCCCGGCGGCACCATCGCGGCCGGCAGGCCGACGTAGGAGATCACCTGGCCGTTGACGGTGAAGGTCTTGGCCGTGGTGTCGAGGTTGGTGATCTGACCGCGCAGCTTGTAGGCGGCCGCGCCGTCCTCGGCCTCGATGCGCGTGGCCACGACGCGGCCGTTGGCGGGGTCGAGGATGCCGTAGACCTCGACCACGCGGCCGGCGGTCAACGCCGACAGGCCGCCGGCCAGGGTTTCGTCGAACAGCGTGCTGGTGGTGACGAGCACCGTCTGGCCCAGCACCTGCACCGTGGACGCCACGGTGTCGATGGTGCCGACCGGGCCCACGATCTCGCTGCCCAGCCGGATGCGCAGCGCCAGCGCCGTGCCGTCGGCGCGGTTCACGGCGCCGGCGTCGACGGCCACCACCATGCCCAGCCTGAGCGCGCTGCGGTCGCGGCTGTTGCCGTCTTCGTCGACACACTCGGCGCCGCTGTCGTCGAAACGCACACCGCCGACGATGACCGAGCCGAAGCCGCTGATGGCGCCCAGCGTGTAGGTGCTGGCGGTGGCCGGCGCGGCCGTGCCGGCCGGTCCGGCGCTGCCGGCGTCGCCGC
>CAMTUD010000088.1:0-51991 GCA_947084805.1 uncultured beta proteobacterium
GTGGAGACGCCAGTGCACCTGGGCGAGAAAACTATGTATAGCGGCTCAAGGCAGCGACCGACGGTTGCCCGCTTCGTTGCTCATGAATTGCCATCTCGCCGACTGCGTCTACGCATAGTTGAGCGCTATGCATAGGGGTCGAGAAGGTGAGGTCGCCCTCTCGGGGACCGGCCGTTCAGCCAGGGTCGGCGCGAATGTCCGCTGCCGGTCCTGGTCGCGAACAGGAAGTCCCGGCCACTTGCAGACATACGATCGCCCAAGAAGTTGCCATGCCAATGACCGGTTTGAAGGTACAGCCGCCACAGGTCGACGGCCACTTCCAGGTGCGCATCCTCCAAAGCGGCCGATCAAGGTCCGGCGGCGCTTGTAGACACCGGATGTGGGCCGCACGCGCGCAGTTCGATCAGTTGAACTGGCGCTGCCGATCTACTGCGGAAGGGCAGTCCTCAAGAAACAGTGCCAGTGAGCTGGCGCCCAACGGTGTTTGGTAGTGACGTGGCACCGAAGCTCACCGAGCCGGGCCGGCGGGTGCAGCAGGGTTGGTGTCGTCGCTGGCGCCAGGGGCAATGGGCCGATGCTCACGCAACGACTGCTCGAACGCCATCACCATGCGTCGCATCGGGCCACGCACCCAACCGTCTTCCATCGCAGCGTCGGTCTCTTCCTTCGGGTCACGCTTGATGTTGAACAGCCACGGCGTTTCCAGATGCCGGGTGCCCTGGTTGGGCTCGCTCTCGAAGACGAAGTGCAATTTCCAGTGACGCCACTTCGCGGCCCGCAGTTCGCTCTTGATGTAGAAGAGGAAGCCTTCACGGGCAGACGCCTTGGCGGCACCCGTCCACCAGCCCAGCTGGTCGATGCCGTCGATCGGCCTGTCGTCGGGTGCCGTGCCGCCGCCGGCGGCGATCAGGGTCGAGTAGAGGTCGGTGACATGGACGATGTCGTCGCTGACCCAGCCGCTGGCCACCTGGCCCGGCCAGCGCACGATCAAGGGCACCCGAAGGCCGCCTTCCATCGCGGTGTGGTAGGTGCCGGTCCACGGCCCGGCCGTGCCGCGCCAGGGCCGGCGGAACTCGGGGCCGTTGTCGCTGGCGAAGATGAAGAGCGTGTCATCCCGGATGCCGAGTTCGTTTACCGCGTCCAGCAGCTGGCCGACGCGGTGATCCATCTCCATCATCGAATCGGCAAAGTCGCCGACCCCGCTGCGCCCGGCGAAGTCGGGATGCGGCAGCGTCGGGAAGTGCAGGTGCGTGAGTGGCACATACAGAAAGAAGGGCTGCTCGCCAGCTGCGTGCTGACGCATGAAGTGGATGGAGCGCTCGGTCAGCTCGCTGTCGATCAGCCTGCGCTTGGCCAGGTCGTACTCGGCCACGTTGCGGGCCGCTTGGCCCGCCATCCCTTCCATGACCTGCGGCACGTCCACGACCGTGGGGTCGAAACCGGGCGAGCTGGTGAACATGGTTTCGTTGCTCGTGCGCGGTATGCCGTACCACTCGTCGAAGCCGCGCTGGTGCGGGTAGCGCCCGTCGCGGTCGCCCAGGTGCCACTTGCCGAACATGCCGGTGGCATATCCGGCCTCTTTCAAGACCTGCGGCAAGGTCCGCTCCCAGGGATGTATGCCTTGGGGCAGCCCAGCCGGCACGGACTGCAGCGCGCCGGTGCGTATCGGGTGCCGTCCCGTCATCAGGGCCGAACGCGTGGGCACGCAGTCGCTCTCGACGTTGAAGTTCAGGCACTTCAAGCCTTCCTCGGCCAGCGCGTCGATGCGCGGCGTGGGTGCGCCCCGCAGCGCACCGCCGCCGTAGCAGCCGAGTTCGCCCCAGCCCAGGTTGTCGGCGAGGACCAGGACGATGTGCGGACGCTTCCTTGTCGCTTGCATGCTCAATCCAGTGAGATCTTGCGTTCCTTGACTAGCTTGGCCCAGCGCTCCCGGTCCTTCAGCATGCGCTGCTGAAACGCCTCCGGCGTCGTCGCGGCGGATTCCATCGCGAGGTTCTGCAACTGCTGCTTCACCTCCGGCTCGGCGAGGCTTTCATCGACGCTGCGTCGCAGTCGGGTGAGCACGGCCGCGGGCGTGCCTTCAACGGCAAACATGGCCGACCATTGCGGCACATCGATGTCGCCAGCGCCGCTTTCCGCCAGCGTGGGGACGTCGGGCAGCATCGGCGAGCGCTGGCGCGTGCTGACGGCCAGCGCAATCAGCTTGCCTGACTTGATGTGCGGCAGCACGGCCGCAGCGCCCAGGACGGCCACGGTGACCTGTCCGGCGATCACGTCGTTCACCGCCTGCCCGCCGCCCTTGTAGGGAATGTGCAGCAGGTTGATGCCCAGGTTCTGCGAGAACAGCTCGCCCACCAGGTGCTGGATGGAGCCTTGCCCGGATGAGGCATAGGGCACCTGGTCAGGCTTGGCGCGGGCGGCGGCCTGCAGGTCCTTGATCGACTTCAGGCCCGACGATGCGGCCGTCACGACGACGATGGGTTGGTAGGACAACACGGCGATGGGCGTGAACGACCGGGTCAGGTCCCAGGGGGTCGACTTGAACAAGGGCAGCAGGGACACCGAGTCGGATGCCACCAGAAAGGTATGGTGGTCCTTGGGCGCGCGCAGCACCGCATCGGTACCCATGGCACCGCTGGCCCCGGGCTTGTTGTCGACCACCACCGTCTGACCGAGGCGTTTCCTGACGCTTTCGGCCACGACGCGGGCCACCACGTCGTTTGAGCCGCCCGCCGGGAACGGCACCACGAGCGTGATCGCCTTGCTGGGCCAGTCCTGTGCGAAGCCCGCGACGGGTGCCAGGGCCAGGCCGAGCAGCGTCAGCAGCGATAGGCGTCGAGACCAAAGCGTGCGAGGTGCGGACATACGGCTTCCAGGCTGGTGAGGGTGACCGGACTGTAGAAGTAGAACATCAAGATGGGCTCAATGTTTCAGACCATATCATCAGCGTTTGCTGAACTTCTTGCAGGTCTGATGCGCCAGCCACGACTCGATCAACTGCGTGTCAGGCAACTGCGATTCCTGAGCTTGCTGGCGGCTCAGGGCTCGCTGGCCGCGACGGCGGACCACTTGTCGATGACACCGTCTGCGGCGAGCATGATGCTCAAGGAGATCGAGGGGCTCTTCGGCGCCAAGTTGTTCCGCCGGCAAGGACGCGGCATGGCGCTGACCGATGAGGGGCGCGCCTTGTTGCCGCGTTGCCAGACGGTACTCGGCGAGGTCGGCGCCATGGGCTCAACCCTGAGCGGAGCGGGTCACCCCGTCTTGCGCCTGGGCGCCTTCCCCCACACCACGACGACCGTCTTGCCCGGCATCGTCAAGCGGCTGATTTCGGGCCCGTCGGCGTGGCGCCTGCACATCGTGGACGGCAGCGCGGACCACCTTCTGCAACTGTTGCTGCGCGGCGACATCGACCTGCTGCTGGGGCGATTGCCGCAGCAGGTGGCGGGCACGCCAGCGATCGAGGGTCTTGCACAACGGGTGCTGTACGAGAGCAGTTTGTCGGTGGTGGCTGCGCGCAACCATCCGTTGGCGGGACGGCGCAGCGTACCCCTGGCTGAACTGCTGAAGTGGCCGTGGATATTGCCGGGTACGCAGTCCACTACGCGGGTGGCGCTGATGGAGGCGTTCCTGCGGCGCGGGCTTGCGCCGCCCCTGCCGGTGGTGGAGTCGCCGTCGTTCTTCTACAGCCTGTCGGTGGTGGCGCAGACCGAACTGTTGACCTGCTGCGCCCATTCGGCGGCGCTGCAGAGCGGCCACGCGACTTCGATACTGCCGGTGACCGTGGGCCCGGACCCCACGCCGGTTGCGATGGTGTGGCGCAAGACATCGGCCGAGGCGCAACGGGCGGTCGACCAACTGGCCTGAGCGGCCGATGGCGTACCGAGTGATCCCGCCGAGGAGCCGCTGTACGGCTCGGCGGTGAACTCACGGCCCCGGCAATGAGTTGACGCCCACGACTGGCTGCTTACTGGCGAGCCGATCGTGTCCGCACGTACTTGTGCCGCCGGTCGTCGAGAAGGACTTTCGCATCTCGAGCCGCGACCGCTTCACACCCGGCCGGGCAGCGGCAGGTGCGCCTGAGTCCGCTGGCAGCCGAGGGGGGACGACGGTGGTGCTCTTCAGGCCCTGATCCTGCTTCCCGTGCAAGGGGTTTCCGCAAGAGGCTCTCCGATAGGATCCTGAGCGGAAGGTCAACTCGAAACTCAGGGACTCAGTCGATGCGGATGATCGGACTTGGAATCTCGTGCAGGCTGCTGGTGGTGGCCATTGGGCTGGCGTTCGCTGCTGGCGAGGCCAACGCTCAGGCGGCCGCGGCGACGAATCCGCCGGCGGCCGAAGAGTTCTTTCGCGAAGCCGACATCGCCGAAGCGGTGCTCTCCCCCTCGGGGCAGCGTCTGGCGATCACCTCGGGGCGCGGCGGAACGCGTGTTGGACTGTTTGTCATTGACCTGGCCAAGGCCTCCAAGCCGAGAGCGGTGGCGCAGTACGAAGATGCAGACATCGAGACGGTGCGCTGGGTCAACGACGACATCCTGATCTTCAGCGCCACCGACTATTCGCAGGGTAGCGGCAGCCCCGATGGTTGGCCAGGGCTCTACTCGGCCAGTGCCGACGGCGGAAGAGTTCGCGCGTTGGTCAAACGCAAACGCCCGTTCCTCATCGATGGAGACCTTGGCAGCAGAGCGCTCGACTGGAACCACTTGCTGCTGTCGGTGCCCAGCCTACGGGCCGGCGAATCGAATGAAGAGGTCTTGGTTGGGCAGTTCACCCTGGACAAGGATTACTTGATTACGAACATCCATCCGATCTGGTTGAACGTTCGCACCGGGCTGAGCCGATCAACGGGCTTCACGCCACCACCCGGCGCGGTGAAGTGGCGCTTTGACAGCGTGGGCGAGCCGCGACTGGTGTTCACCAGAAAGGGCGCGCAACGCGCGGTCTTCTGGCGTGGCCCGGGCCGTACCGACTGGCAATTGGTCGTCGAGGGCGATCTGATCGACATGCCGTTCGAGCCGCACTCGGTCGATGACGTCGGCAACCTGTACGTGCTGCACAAGGATGGGCCGGACGCGCTCCAGACGCTTGCACGCTTCGACTTCGACCGCAAGACGATCAGCAAGCCCTTGCTCGTCACGCCAGGGTTCGACTTCGACGGTCAGCTTCTCACCGCGCCCGGCGGCGGCCCGGCGCAAGGCGTGCGGGTTTACATTGATGCCGAGACGACCGTGTGGTTCGACGAAGGCATGAAGCGGCTGCAGGCGGTCGTTGACCAGCGCCTTCCTGGCCGCGTCAACCGCGTCAGCTGCGGGCAATGCGCGCGGTCCGACGCGACGGCTCTGGTGCGCTCGTATTCCGATCGCGAGCCGGGACAGCTTTGGGTCTATCGCCCCAAGCCTTCAGAGGGCCAGCCACAGTGGCAAGCGGTGGCACGGGTGATGCCGGGCATCGATGCCCGGCAGATGGCTGCGGTGGATTTTCAGCGCATCAAGGCCCGTGATGGACGCGACCTGCCGGTCTGGCTGACGTTGCCCAGGGGAGTGTCTCCGGGCAAACCAGCGCCCGCCGTGGTGCTGGTACACGGGGGGCCCTGGGCACGCGGAGGCTATTGGGTGTGGGACCCCATGAAGCAGTTCCTGGCCTCACGCGGCTACCTCGTCATCGAGCCCGAGTTTCGCGGAAGCACGGGTTATGGAGATGCTCACTACCGGGCGGGCTGGAAGCAGTGGGGCCAGGCCATGCAGAACGACATGGCCGATGCATTGCTATGGGCGCAGCAGCAGGGTCTGGCCAGCAGCCGCGCGTGCATCGCTGGTGCCAGTTACGGTGGCTACAGCACCTTGATGGGCCTGGTCCGCCACCCGGACCTGTACCGCTGCGGCGTTGCATGGGCGGCAGTGACCGACCTGTCCTTGCATGTCAAGGGTTCGTGGTGGGTGACCGACGACATCAACGACTTGAATCGCCAGCACATCATTCCCGAGATGGTTGGCGACGCCGAGAAGGACGCCGCGATGATCGCCGCCAACTCGCCGGTGCTGCTGGCCGACAAGATATAGGCGCCGCTGCTGCTGGCCTTTGGTGAGGCCGACCTGCGCGTGCCCCTGGCCCACGGCGAGCGCATGCGTGCCGCACTGAAGAAGGCGGGCAACGAACCCGAGTGGATCACCTATGCCGGCGAGGGGCACGGCTGGCATCTGCTGAAGAACAAGGTCGACTTCGCGCAGCGCATCGAGCGCTTCCTGGACCGGCACCTGAAGGGCCCGGATCGCTGACCATGACCGGTCATTCGCGCTCAACTTGGGCCGCCATTGGCTGCAGGGTCGAACTGCGACCTTGACCGTCGCCTTCCTGGCGCGTGACCTCGACGGCTGATCGCGAACGTCAGCTTCGGCTTCGACCGACCTCACAGTGCCGGCCACGAGCGGAAGTTGGTGGGTGCCCGGTATGGAGCAGCCAATCCATTGAGCTCAGCTCGCCGACTCAGTCTGCGCTTGGCACGTTCCATATGTCCCTGAAGCGGCTCGGGACCGCGTTGAACGTCGTTGCGGCTTGCCCCTCGATCAGGACTTTGCTGACATCACCTTGCGAAACCGCAGTCCCATGGCCTGCAATTCCACTGTGCCATCTACCCGACGCACTCCCTGAATCACGTCGCCGCCGTCGGCCAGCGGCCCGAGGGCCATCGCCTGGCTGCTGCTGATGGGCCTTAGGGTCATGCGGCGCGTTTGCGGTCTGCCTGTGAACTGCACTTCAGCCAACAGCACGCCCTGGTCTTCGAACAAGCGCACACCACTGAATTCCACCTTGTCATCGCCGGTGTCCACCGCCGTGTAGCTGCCGCTGTAGGTGTCGACAAACCTGCGCAACTCAGCTGTGAGGGTCGGCATCAGCGCGGCAGCGGGCAGCTTCTCACCGAGCAGCGAGTCGCGCCCATGCTCGCGCACGGTGATGAGTTCCCGCCCCTCGACGGTTCTGCGCGAAAAGCCCAGTCGACCCAACGATCCGATCGGCGCAGGCAGCAAGCCGACCAGCTTGATGCGAAGCCCGAACCGGCCATCCTCCCGCTCCACGAGATCACCGCTGAAGCCCTGCGCATCGACGCGCAGGCTCTTGTTGTCGGTGGTGTGGATGCGCACGGGCCCCATGCTTGTGCTGTAGTGGCCAGTCCAACGGGCCAGTTGCTCGGGTGCGAGCGGCGTGCTCACAAAACCGGGGATGGATACGCCTGACTCGGCATCCTCTGCGCCCCGCTGAGGGATACCGGCCTTGGCCTCCAGCGCGACCTTCAGCATTTGCGCGGCAATGGTGCGCGCGATGCCGCCACCCGTGGCGGAATTGGTCAGCACCACGACGCCCAGCTTGTGCGCGGGCAAGGTCATCAACGTGCTGCGGTAGCCGTCGATCGCGCCGTCGTGGCTGGCATTCCAGCCGCCGCCAGTGACGCGTGCCGTGTCTGGGCTTTGCAGGAACCAACCCAGACCCATGCGGCTGTCAAAGTCCAGGGGCACGGCTGTGTTCTGCGGTCGCAGCATCTCGGCCACCGAATCCGCGCGCAGCACACGCTGACCGCCGGCCTGCCCCTCTGCGAACACCATCATCAAAAAGCGGGCCAGGTCGGTCGCGCTGCTGTTGAGCCCGCCGGCCGGCACATCGCGCAGCGGCACTGGCGCCAGCACCGTGTCGCCGCGGTAGCCCTTGGCCATCGCGGCATCCTGCGATGCGGCCACGTCAAAGGCGGAGCGGTGCATGCCCAAGGGCTTCAGGACGGCGCTTTGCATGTGGTCTTCAAAGCGCGTGCCGCTGACCTTTTCCACCATGCTGCCCAGGACACTGAGCCCGACGTTGGAGTACGAGAACATCTGGCCTGGGCGGTGCGCGAGATGGCCGTCGAAGTTGCCGGCTTCATCCGTGAAACGGGGTGGCTGCGCGCTCTGAAACGCCTTCTGTACATCGCGCGGCAGGCCGGAGTGGTGAGTCATCAGCATCCGCGGGGTGATAGGGATCGCCAACCCGTCCCACTGCTTGGGCATGAAGCCAGGCAGCACCGCCTGCACCGGTTCGTCCAGCTTGAGCTGGCCCGTCTCCACGAGCTGTAGGGCTGCGGTGTCGGTGAACAGCTTCGCCACCGAGCCCACGCGGTACAGCGTGTCTGCCGTGGCCAATTGCCTGGCTTCCACATCCGCATAGCCGAAGCCGCTGGCCCACACCACGCGCTGGTCGTCCACGAACGCGATGCTGATGCCTTGTGCCCATTGCTTGGCAATCGCCTGCTCGCTCAGCGTGGTTGCATAGCGCTGCACGGCGGCGAAGTCGCCTCGTGCGACTTGTGTCGGTGCAGGAGGCATCGGGGTGGCACAAGCGGTCAAAACGGCCACGTTGCCGATGGCGACAGGCAGGCGCAACGCCAGAAAAAGTCGATTCATGGATGGAGGGAATTCACTGGTAAGGCGTGCGGGTCCGATCGGAGGGAGTGCTTCTCACCGTTGTCCCACATTGTGGAGGCGGTGGTCGACTTGCCGCTGTGCCAAGCAAGAGCTTCCTCCTTGGAACACAAGCGGCCCACTGTGCACCAGAGTCGTGGCGCGATCGGCTCGCCACCGAGATCTGCTGCCGGGCTGGGCTGTGGAAAGGCTGCGCCGGCCATCGGCAGTCGCTGCTCTCGCCCCGCCCCGATCCCTGGGGCGCTGTGCTGTGAATCATGGGTCAACGACGCAGTGTCAGCCGCGGTACCTCGGAACGGCTTGAGGGCAGAAGCCTCCAACCCGTCCTCTTCAATCAAGAATCCTGATGGCTAGGGCGGAATCGAACCAACGACAGGCGGACTCTCGATGTTGGTTGCCTGCGTTATCGCCGAGTCGTGGGTGTTCCCAAGTCGTTGATTCTTTAGGTTGGACTGCCGGCTTCACGGCTCGCATTGCGTGTCGCGCCGGTCGGTGATGTTTTCCCGATCGGCTCTCCTTGCCGGGGTAGCGCCGTGCCCGGCCGCCGCTATCGACGGCCGGCTGTTGCGGATGGCCGCCGAAGCTGTGCGCAGGCGCCGCGACCCTGCAGTGGCGTGGACCCGGGGCAGCAGTCAACTTCCGCCATGCCCGAAAGCAGCACCGCCTCGCAGTCGCGTCATGCGTCTGCGGGGCAGCGTTGCGACAGGGTGTGCGGCTTACTTCGAAGTCAGCACGATCGAGACGATAGCCTTCAGGTCAGCGTCGCTGGCCACGACCTTGTTGTGGTCATCGGCGCCGCCGGTCTTGAGCATGTCCACCAGCTTACCCTCGGCATCGGTCTTGCCGCTGTATTTCTCGGCGATCGAGGCCCACGACGGACCCTTCTTCGTCGTCGTTGCCTTGTGGCAACTGGCGCACTTGCCGGCCTTGATCAGGTCTTGAGCGGGGCTGGCGAAGGCGGCGCCGCTGAGCGCGAAGGATGCAACGGCCACGGCAATGGCAAAGATCGATTTCATCGTGGTTTCTCCAGACTGGGGGATCGCAAGCATTGTGCGCATGCATAAGTCTGTAGTCTGAGACCATGATTTCACTGCCATCTGTGCGGTGCCCCACAAGAGCGTCCGCGTCCCGCTTGTCGAGGCGGCGGCAACACCCTGTGCCGGCGCGCCACACCGTGTTGTCGACGGCGTCATCTCAAGCAATTGGCGTGAGCCGGCGTATTCCAGCGCAGTTGGACAGTCCCGATGCCCCCAACTCACGTCTCGGCTCCGAACTTCCGGGCCCTGACCGCTGGCTGAATCTGCGCATCGTTTGCCACGGGGTGATTCGGAGCGCGGCACGCATCCGCGCATCTCACATGACTCCGAGGGCGGGTCGTGGTTTATGCCTTCGGCCGCGGGCTTGAACCCGGGTGGTGGGCCCGGTGAGACCCTGTGCACTTCGCGCCCTTGTGTGGGCTGGGCGCCAGACACCGCAGCCCAGGCCACGCTAAGCTGAATACATGAACACTGCCCCACCCGAGTTTTCAGACATCTTCGCGCAGTTGGGCCTGCCCAGCGTCGAGGCGTCGATCCAACGGTTCATCCGGTCGCACCCTTTGGCTGACAACGTGTTTTTGGATCAAGCTAGGTGCTGGACGCCTGCGCAGGCACGCCTGTTGCGCGAAAGCCTAGCGCAGGACGCCGACTGGGCCCCCATGGTCGACAGGCTGAACGTGGCAATGCACAAATCGCGCGACTGAAGGCAGCGCCAAGCTCCTGCCAGCGTCATCTGGGCGCTAGGCCGGTCGCACGGTCGAAAGCCGGCGGTCCCCGCGTGCCAACAGGTGGACACGCAAGTCCGGCCCGCGCGGACTCACGACGGGTTCATCATGCGCGGCCAGCAGACGCCTGTGCGTCTGCTCCGAGGCGACCAGTTCGGCCTGTCCTTGGACCGGTTTGGGTCGGCCACTGCCGACCGCGGGCGCCGGCGATCCGGTCGCTGAACTTGGGGGTCAGCTATCCGGCGGTGAGATCGCGCGCCCGACAGGCGCCGCCCGACCCTTCAGCGACACCCGCCGCCCCGGACTTGTCGCCTAGAAGCAGTCGATCGAGCTGGCACGTGTTCCGGCGCCAGCGAACGCGGCCGCTGCATGAACTCCGGCGGCGATGTCACCCAGTGCGTGGTGCCGTCGAACCCCGGTGCCTTGTCCACTGGCCCGGCGGAAAGTCGATGGCCTTCGCGGCATGACGAGCGCCGCGGCCCTCCTTCGGCGCGGCACCCCAGTGGCAGCGCCCGGAGCCCGCCCGCGCGGCCCTACTTGTTGTAGATGGGTTCGCCCGAGACTGTCTTCTGCGGCGGACGCGCCTGCCCCTTGTTGAAAGTGTGCGTGCGAACGAACAGCCCGAGCGCGGTCTGCCCGGTGCCCGGCATGTATTTCTCGACCGTGTAGCTCGCGTCGTGGCAGGACTTGCAGGTCTCCTTGGCCACGATCGGCTTGGGCTTGGCGTCCGTCACGTGCGCGGAGTGACAGGCGTTGCAGCTCATCCGGTCCTTCTCCTTCGCCGCCTTGTAGTGGCCGGACTGGAGGTACTCCTGGTACTGCTGGTGGTGCTTGCCCGCGTCGTAAACGCCCGTGGCCTTGGATTGCTCGTCGAGTTTGAACATGCCCGCCAGGTCACCCTTGTAGACGGCATCGATCTTGTCCTCGGGCTGCACGCCGGGAATGATCACGTGCTCCGGATACCACTTCGTCCAGTCCATCGCAGGCGTCCAGGTGCTGCCCACCTGCGGGTGAGGTAGGTGCTCCGAGGGGTTGCCCTGCGCGGTCTTGAACTGTTCGTTCTCCAGGCGGATGTGGCAGTAGCCGCAGACGCGCGTCTGCTCCTCGACCGACTTGCCCGCGAACGTGTAGATCGGCTTCTTTCCCTTCGACTTGGCGTGCTCGGCACCCGGGCCGTGGCAAGCCTCGCAACCTATGTTCATCTCCGCGATCGACCACTTCTGCGCGGCCGGGCTCTTGTCGTCGTACGAGGTGAGTCGGAAGCCCGTCGCATGGCAGGTGGCGCAGTTGGTGTCCCAGTCATTCTTGTTGCCGTAGTTCTCCCACTGCCGCACGACGGTGTTCCACTGCTTGTCGAGGAACAGGTGGCCGCCGGTGGAGGGGTTCTTCACCAGGAAACGCTGCTTCCACTTCGAGCCGACCACGTAAGCCACGTCATCGAGCCCGGCAGGCGCGCCGGTCAGGTTGACCTTGGTCGGTCCGCCGTTGGCCCATTGCGCCACCACCTCCTTCAGGATGGCGTCGTTCTTCGGCCGGATCATCTTCGAGTGGTAGGACTGCTGCCAGCTCTTGTACTCGTCCTCGTGGCACTTGGCGCAGGCGGCCGAGCCCGCGTAGCCGGCCTCGGCAGCCAGGGCACCGTTGACGAAGATGACTGCCGCCGCCAGGGCGACACGGACACTGCGCGACAACAATCGCGAACGATTCGATTGCATCTCCGCTCCACTTGCTGGTGAGATGCGTTCCATTGGATGCCCACAGCCGACCGGCGTCGTTGATTCAGCGCAACCGACGCAGGTCCTCACGGCACGCTTCGGCGCCGGCAACGCGGTCGTCACGCGGCGCCATGGTCGCCGGGAAAGAGGCGCGCGAACACGCCGCGCAGCGCCGTCTCCGGCAGCCGGGGCAGCGATGCCTCCAGCTGCACCGGCTCGCCCTCGTCGGTGCTGCTGCATCGTTGTGAATGCGTGGAAGCTTCGCTGGGCTTCGATCAGATCGCCGGTTTCTGCAGCATGAACTTCGATGGCCTGACGCCGATCACGCGAATGCCGGCGTGCGGGGCGCCATCGCGACATTGCGGGGTGATCGCAGCTTCGCTGGGCGCACTCGACTTACACAGGCGCGGCCCTGGCCCCTGGGCGCGCTCACCGGCCTGATCGCTCAGGGGTTCAGCCGCGCCAGCTCACCCAGCCAGGCGGGCCAGAACAGCCCGCCTCGCTCACGCCCCAGGCGCACGATGACCGTCTGCGTCGCCGGGGCGATGTAGATGTACTGTCCGCGCAGGCCCTCGGCATAGAAGTCGTCGCCGGGCTCGGCACTGAGGGCGTCGGGCCAGGCCGCGGCGCCAGGGCTGCTGGCCGCAGCGTGCTGCCCGGCCACGGTCTGGGCCGGCGACAGCGCGCGCCGCCACTGCCAGGCATAGAAGGCCTGGAAGCGGCTAGACGGACGTTCGATGTTGCGGCGGGCAGCGGCGTCGCCGCCGGGCCGCTGCTGCACGGCAGTGCTCTGGTGCAGCCAATCAGCGGCCACGAGTGGGGCGCCGTCGGCCGCGCGGCCGTTGTTCAGCACCAGTCGGCCCAGGCGTAGGTAATCCACGGCACGGGCGTTCAGGCAGCAGAAGGCGCGGGCCATGCCGCCGGCGGTGCTGTCCAGGCTCCAGCTGGCGTCAAACTCGGCGCCCATCGGCTGCCACAGCCGCTGCTGCAGATAGGCTGCAAGCGGCGTGGCCACGGCGCGCTCCAGCGCCATGGCCAGCAGCTGGGTGTCGCCGCTCTGGTACGAATAGGCTTGGTCGGGCGCGGTCTTGATGCGCAACCGGGCCACTTCGGCCTTGAGGTCGGGGCCGAGGTAGAAGCGCGCGGCCTGCGACCAGGGTACGGTGTAGCTTTCCTGGAAGTCGATGCCGCTGCGCATCGTGAGCAGGTGGCGCAGCGTGATCTGCCCAAAGCGCGAGTCTTGTGCCAGCAGCTCGGGCAGGTAGCGGGTGACGGGATCATCCACGCTCTGGATGCGGCCGTCGGTGATGGCCACGCCGATCAGCAGAGACACCACGGACTTGGCCACGGAAAACGAGCTGCCCATGCTGTCGCGGCTGAAACCGTTGAAGTACTGCTCATGCACCAGCAGACCGCGGCGCAGGACCAGTAGCGCCACGGTGTCACGTGCGGCAAGTTGGGCCGCGGCCTCCTCTGCCGGCAAGTCACCCGGCCAACGCAGCACCACCGGTGCATCTGGTGGCGGCTTGGGCAAGGCCGACGGCACGGCTGCGCGCGTGATCGGCGCGTTGTCGAAGTGCCGGTGGTCGGTTATTTCGGCCTTGCCTTGCACCACCATCCACAGCGGCAGCGTGCTGCAGCCGGAAAGGCCGACGGCGCAGCCGGTCACGATGCCGATCAGCAGCACGACCCAGGCACCGCGGCGCCGCTGTTTCAGTGCCATCTCCATCCCATCGCCGACCCCTTGGCCGGCCCGGCGTGATGTTAGAGCGGCATGCTGCCGTCGCCGATGAAGTGCGGCCCGCCAATGGGAGGGGGCCATCAGGCTCCAGCCAACGCGTCAAAGCCCCAGATGCGAACGCTGCGTGACGCCAGGGCTTTCGGGCGCGTCCGTGCGCCGGGCTGCCGCCAGGGCTTGGTCACGAAGGGCTTGCGCGCCCACCGCGTCGCCCGTCGTCGCCAGCACGGCAGCGCGCACGCGCCACAGGTAGGCCTGCATGCGAACGTCGCGAAAGCCGGTGAGCTGGCTCCAGGTGTTCAGCGCGGCCTGGCTTTGTGTGCTGGCCGCGCTGCGGTCGCCTTGCAGCAGGGCAACACGTGCCAGCCCGGCTTGGGCCAGCGCGACATGGCTCCAGGTCTTGACGGCAGCGTCGTCCAGCACGCGCTGCAGCTGGGCGCGCGCGGCGTCGGGCCGGTTCATGTCCAGCAGCAGGCGGCCCAGGCGCTCGCGGGTGGCAGCGGTGGACTGGCGGTCGGCGGGCTCGGCGGCCCCGTGGGCGGCCAGGGCGGTGGTCAGCAACGCCAGGGCTTCATCGTGGCGGCCCAGGCGGGCCAGGGCGTCGGCCAGGTGGCGTTGCACGCGGCGCTGGGCAAACTCGAACTGACCCCGGCGTTGATGGCCGGCCAGCGCCTGCTGCAACAGCGGCAGACCCAAGGCCGGGCGGCCTTCGGCGGCAAGACGCTCGCCCGCGTCTTCACGCACGCTGTCGGCGTCGGCGGTGGTGGCGTCGTGCCGTACCACCTGGGCCAGCAGGCGCTCGAACAAGGCGTTCGCGCGCTCGCGTTCGCCGCCCAGGTGCAGTGTGCGGGCCTGGCGCGCCAGCAGCAGCAGCGCGGTGCTGAAGTCGGCGCCGGTGGTGCGCTGGGCCACCGCGGCGGCCTCGCCGAAGGCTTCGGCCGCGCCGGCCAGCTCGCCCTGCTGCATCAAGACCATGCCGAGGTTGCCGTGCAGGGTCTGCAGCTCGGCCTCGTTGCGCTGTGGCAGGGCGCGCGACATGGCGATGGCGCGGCGGTTGATGTCGGCGGCGTCTGTCAGGCGCATCTGGCCGTTGTGCTCGGTGGCCAGTTCGCACAAGGCGGTGACATGGCCACGCTGCCCGGGTTCAGCCTGGGCAAAGAGCGCCACGCCGCGCTGCAATGCGTCGAGCCGGGCATCGGCCTGGTCGGCCTGATCGCGCAGGCACATGCCGCGCATCGTCCACCAATGCGCGCGTTGTGGGCTCGAGTCGCGGCCTGCGTCGCGCAGGTGGATGTCTGACTCGGCCAGCCGCGCGCGGCAGCCGGCCATGTCGCCGCGCTGGTAGGCGCGCAGGGCGGCTTCCAGTTCGGCGTCCAGCACGTTGTCGTGCAGCGGCCCGAAGCGTTCGCGCACCAGCGCCAGCTGACGCGCCTGCAGGGCTTCGTAGGCTTCGTCCTCGCCCAGTTCGCGGTAGATGTCGGCGGCGGTGCGCAGCAGCTCGATGCGCAAGATGGGGTCGTCGGCGAACTGGCCGTCGATGCGCGCGGTGATGCGGTCGAGCAGGGTCTTGGCGGGGGTCTGGCCGTTGGGCTTGCCCCCCGCCAGGCGCGGGTCGGCGGCGGTGAAGACGCCGAGCACGAAGTCCTTGACCGCCTCGGCGCGGCGGGCCTGGCTGCGGGCCTCCTGGGCCTGCCACGCCACGGCTGCGCTGCCGCCCACCAGGGCCAGCAGGAGCGCGCTGCTCATCGCCACGGGCAGGCGGTGGCGGCGCACGTAGCGCCATGCCAGCGACCACGCACCCAGGTGGCGGGCCTGGACGGGGCGGTGCTCGCGGTGGCGCTGCAGGTCGTCGGCCAGGGCGGCGACGCTGGCGTAGCGGTCGGGCGGGCGCGGCTGCAGAGCGCGGTCGGCGATGGCGTCGAGGTCGCCGCGCAGGGCCTGGCGCCGGGTCGGGTCGGCCGCGGCGCGTGAAGGGGGTGGCACCGGCTCGCCGGGCGGGGGCGGTGGGCGGTCGGTCAGCAGCTCGAACAGCATCAGCCCCAGCGCGTAGACGTCGGTGGCCACACTCACCGGGCCGCCGCTGAGCTGTTCGGGCGCGGCGTAGCGCGGCGTGGCGAGCAGGCCTTCGGCGCGCGTCAGCGCGGTGCTGTCGGTGGCGCTGCCCGGCTCGGGGGCCAGCAGCTTGGCGATGCCGAAGTCGAGCAGCTTGACCTGGCCCGCGGCCGTCACCAGCACGTTGGCGGGCTTGAGGTCGCGGTGCGCGATGAGCTGGCCGTGTGCGTGGCTGACGGCATCGGCCACCTGGACGAAGAGGCCCAGCCGCGCCGCCAGCGGCAGGTCCTGCTCGCGGCACCAGGTGGTGATGGCCTGGCCGTCGACGGCTTCCAGCGCGATGTAGGGCTGGCCGTCGGCGCCCAGGCCGGCGTCGAAGAAGCGCGCGATGTGGGGGTGGTCCAGCGCCGCCAGGATGTCGCGTTCGCGGTCGAAGCGCTCGCGCACAGCGCCGGCCAGCAAATGGGCGTGCGGCAGCTTGAGCGCGACCTCGCGCGCAAAGGCGCCGTCCGATCGCCGCGCCAGCCACACCACGCCCATGCCGCCCCGGCCCAACTCGCGCAACAACTCGTACGGGCCGATCTGCTGCCCCGGTTGGTGCACGCCGTGTGGGCCATGCGGCGCAGGCAGCGGCGGCGGTGCGCTGAGAAAGTCCGCGTCCGCATCGCTGAGCCCGGCCAGCACCGCGGCCAGGCCGGCGCGCAGCGCGGCGTCGTCTTCGGGCAGCGCCGCGATCCAGGCGTCACGTTCGGCCTCGGGCAGGGCCAGCAACTCGTCGAGCCGGGCGCTGAAGCGCGGCCACAGCGCGGGAGGGCAAGGCAATGAAGGCGGCAATGAAGGCGTCATCGACCCCACCAACGCGATTCGCGGCCCGGCGCGGACATCGTCAGACCATGGTGCGCAGCAGTGCCCGCGCCTTGTCCCAGTCGCGGCGCACGGTGCGGTCGGTCAGCCCCAGGGCGGTGGCGATCTCGGCGTCGGTCATGCCGCCGAAGTAGCGCATCTCCACCACCTGGGCCAGACGGGGCTCCACCTGCGCCAGGGCGTTGAGCGCGGCGTCCACCTGCAGCGCTTCGTCGTTGTCGGCCGCTAGCTGGTCCGACACTGCGGTGTCCAGCGTCACGTGGGCAGCGCCGCCGCCGTGGCGCTCGGCCGAGCGCGTGCGCAGTTCGTCCACGATCACCGAGCGCATCACCTGGGCGGCATAGGCATAGAAGTGGCCTGGGCTGGGAAAGGCCAGTTGCCCGACACGCCCGGCCAGGCGCAGGTAACTCTCGTTGACCAGGGCCGTGGTGTTGAGCCCGGCGTGCGCGCCCATCTGAGGGCCGGCCGCATGCAGCCGCGCGCGGGCGATCTTCTTCAGCTCGGGGTAGGCCTCGCGCCAGGCGGCGGGCCAGCCGGGGTCGCGTGGGGGGTCTGGAATGCCGGACATGGCCGGCATCTTCACTCAGGCGCGGGCGACGCCCAAGGTCTGCTGGAAATTTCTTTGTCCGGATCTGGCGCGAACTTGCGTTGGTCTGGGCAGGTCGAGTTTTCGGCTGCCCTTCAGAAGGACTCACCATGCCACGCCTGCCGCTGCTTCCACCCAGGGCCTTGGCCCTTGGCCTGTCCGTGTCGGCCCTGCTGCAGCCGCTGGCCACCAGCGCGCAAAGCTGGGGCGCATCGGGCGCCATCAATGCCACCACGGTGCTGAACCTGCCGGGCCAGCCCCAGCAGGCCATCGCCAAGGTCGACGACTTCAGCTTCTACGGCCAGCCCCAGGCCTTGCTGCCCACCACCTTGGGCCAGCTGGCCACGGGCAGCAATGGCGGCACCGCCAGCGCGCAGTTCCAGGGTTCCATCGGCACGCTCAAGGCCTACTCTTACGCAGCCTTCCCCTACGGCTACGACGCGCAGGGCTTCGGCCTCTTCACGGGTTATGCCAATGCCACGGCGCAGGGCAGTTTTGCCGACGCCATCGATGTCACCGGCGCCGGTCTGGCCGTGGGCACACCGGTGAGCTACCGGGTCGAGTTCAGCATCGACGGCACGCTGTCATCGCCCTCGTTCGAGATCGGCGGCTTTCTCAGCGCCAGTGCCGGTGCCACCGCACGGCTGACCGATCTGCAAAGCGGCCAGCAGGTCAGCTTCAACTGGCAGGCCAGCCAGCAGGCCACCGGCCTGTACTCGCTGACCCTGGCCACCCAGGTGGGGCACACGCTGCAGTTCGTGGGCCTGCTCAACACCTATGCCGGTGTCACCCACTACGCGCAACTCGGCCGCAGCGCCGAAGCCGACTTCTTCCACACCGCCCGCTACGCGCTGGCACCTTCGGTCGCGGGCCTGAACACCGTGGGCGCCAGCGGCCACGACTTCGCCGTGAGCAGCGTGCCCGAACCGTCGAACTGGGCGCTCTTCAGCGCCGGCCTGATGGCGCTGGGCTGGCTGCAAGGCCGACGCATCCGCGCCTGAATCAACCCGTCCACAACCGCAAGGAGAAGCTCCCATGAACCTCGTCCAACTCGCCGCGCTCGGCGCCACCATCTTGTCCGTCACCACCGCACAGGCCTCGTCCATTCGCGACACCTTCAGCGACGGCACCGGCCTGATCCAGACCGACGCCGCGCCCTACGTCGAGATCTATCTGCCATCGGCCGAAGCCCCCGGCGGCGGGCGCTACCTGGCCAACGGCATCGAGCCCGCCGTGGCGCAAGGCGGCAAGTTCACCTTTGCGGCGATCCAGGCGGGGGCCTACTTCACGCTGGCCGACGCCGCCCTGCCGCTGTACACCAATCTCACCTATGGCATGGCCAACCTGCTGGGCCGGGACTTGTCCATCGACCTCAGCACCGAGTCGGCCTTCCAGCTCGACTTCCGCTATGTGAGCGCCCCCATGTCGCTGACCGCCACCGTCATCACCGCCCACGGCGCCGGCAGCTTCAGCAGCGTGGCCGATTTCGCGATGACGCTGGATGCGTCTTTGGCGCAGACGGTGTTGATCCCCTTCAGCGCCTTCGTCAACGACGCCGGCAACCCGAGCCCGGTGAACTGGGCCGACATCGATGCCATCGGCTTCATCGTCTCGGGCCCCGGCGGTTCGGGTCTTGCGCTCGACACCTTCAGCACGACGCAGGCCGTGCCAGAGCCGGCCAGCGTGGTGTTGCTCACGGCGGGTTTGGCGCTCGTGGCTGGCATGGCGCGCAGACAGCGCCATCGGCAGTGACCAGGGGCGGCCGCGCGACGCCGCCTTGGCCTGCAACCCCAGGAGCTTGCGGATCTTTCGATCACTGGCTGTTCCACGATCGCCGCGATGCTCTGAAGCTCGCTGCCGCAGCTCGATCGGTGCTCCGTCGGGAACACTGTTCACTGATCCGCCGCAAGACCCCGGATCAGGCCGCCTAGCACCTGCCGTTGCTGAATGCCCGCAGATGGCCGTTATGCAAGTCTTGCCATAACGGCCACAAGCGGGTACCCGCCAATGGCTGGTTGCGAGCAGCCCCGTCGACTCAGGTTTGGGGCACGTCCCCAATCAACTGCGCAGCGGTAAGGGTGAGCAGGATGTCGGCGTACCAAGCGCAATTCAGGCCCAGCGACTCCTCCGCGGGGAACTCCTGGCCCCGCATCTCCATCCGCGCGGAGTGCACGCCCAAGAGCTTCCAAGGCAACTGCGCGTCCCCGGCGTCGTCCTGCATGACCACCGGCGCGCCGCTGGTGCCGCGGTGGGTTCGTGCATCGGTCAGGAAGTAGCCCTGGCCCTGGAACCGCAGGCCGAACGACGACGCGATGACGGCCTGTCGCACGACCGGCAGGTGGTGCAGCGTGTCGTGAAAGCCCAGCGGGAAGCCCACCACCAACAAGGGTGTGCCGACCTTGACCTCCTGCAGTCGGTGCTGCAGGTGCGCCGGCGTAAAGGCCTGCAGCATCACCGCTGCCGGCATCGCCCGGCGGTCGAGTTCGATCGCCGCAACGTCGATGTCGCCTGCGCTGTCCCGCCCCTGGTGCCAAATGGCCTGTCCGTCCTGGTAGAGCAGGACCGACACAGCGGCCGCGTGGGTGAGGTTGTCGGCGTCGGTGTGCACCTCGATTTCGATGCGGTCGGGCTGGTGAGCGCTGGGCCTGTCGATCAGCACATGTCGGTTGGTGACGAGGTACAGGCGTTCGTCCCGTTGAAAGAAGAACCCGCTCGCACCCGTCAGCGCCTGCGTCCCGAAGAACGTGGAGACCCGGGCCGTTGTCAGCAGCAAAGACTCAATCATGGCAGTCATCGGTGTCGGGCCAGCCCCGCGCTGCCGCCGGGCTCATGTGTGGCACTTTAAGGGCTTGGCTGCAGTGCCGTTTGTTCTCTATCGCACAGAATGAAGCCTCGCGCGAGGGCGACACTTGGCTGCCGGATTGGCGGGTGCTTCAACCCGGCTGGGGGTGATCAATGTGCAGGAGAGGAAGGTCATGATGCAGTTGCGCGTGGGCTTCGAGATGGTCTATCAATGTGCGCAGCCGACGCCGATGATGCTGGCCCTGAGCATTCACCCCGATCGAGCGGCAGACCTGGTGAGCCCGGATAGGCTCGTGACCGATCCGGTCGTGCCAACCAGCGGCTACCTCGATCTGTTCGGCAACCGCTGCAGCCGCCTCGTCGCGTCGCGAGGTCGGTTCGTACTGAGCAGCGACGCCGTGGTCAGCGACAGTGGCGCTCCCGACATCGCGGCGCCTTCGGCCGTACAGACTGCCGTGGAAGATCTGCCGGCGTCGACGCTGACTTACCTGCTGGGCAGCCGCTATTGCGAAACCGAACTGCTGTCGGACATTGCCTGGCAGTTGTTCGCCTCGGTACCGGCCGGCTGGGCACGCGTGCAGGCCATCTGCGACTACGTCCACCGGCACATCGAATTCGGTTACGCGCACGCGCGCCACACGCGCACCGCGACGCAGGCCCATGCCGAGCGCCGCGGCGTCTGCCGCGACTACGCCCACCTCGCGATCACCTTGTGCCGATGCATGGACATTCCGGCGCGCTATTGCACCGGTTACCTGGGCGATGTCGGCACCGAGCCGCCGTACGGGCCGATGGACTTCGCGGCCTGGTTCGAGGCTTACCTAGGCGACCGCTGGTACACCTTCGATGCGCGCAACAACGTGCCGCGCATCGGCCGTGTGCTGGTCGCGCGCGGCCGTGATGCATGCGATGTCGCGCTGTCCACCACCTTCGGCCCCAACACGCTGGAAGGCTTCAGGGTCTGGACCGAGGTGGTGGAGGCCGCATGACCTACTGCGTGGGTGTCAAGCTGGAAGCAGGACTGATCCTCGCCAGCGACTCGCGAACGCACGCTGGCGTGGACAACTACGCCAAGTTCTGCAAGATGACGGTGTTAGAGAAGGCCGGCGACCGCGTGCTGGTGCTGCTCAGCTCGGGCGGGCTGGCAGCCACCCAGGCGGTAATCAGCATGTTGCGCAGACGGGCGGCTGACAAACCGCCGCACCTGTACACCGTGCCCTCGATGTTCGACGTGGCGAACCTCGTGGCCGACGCGATGCGCGACCTCGAGCGCCGCGACGGGCCTCATCTCGAGAGCGGGGGTCTGAGCTTCAATGCCTCGTTCATCGTCGGCGGCCAGATCGCAGGCGAGGAGATGCGGCTGTTCCGCATCTATGCCGAAGGCAACTTCATCGAAGCCGGCACCGACACCAGCTTCCTGCAGACCGGCGAGGCCAAGTACGGCAAGCCCATCCTCGACCTGGCGGTGACGCCCAGCGCCACGATGGAGGACGCTACCAAGTGCGTGCTCGTGTCGTATGACTCCACGATGCTCAGCAACCTGTCGGTCGGCATGCCCATTGACCTGCTGTGCTATGCGAAAGACAGCCTGAGGGTCACGATGAAGCGCCGCTTCGAGAGCGGCGACCCCTACTTCGAGATGCTCAAGCAGCAGTGGATCGCAGGAACGCGCAAGGTGTTCCACGATCTGCCACCGCTGGCGTGGTAGCCCGCACGCACCATGCGCGCCCAGGCAGCCCCCAGGCCGTGACGGAACCGACGTTCCGAACCGGCCCGTGGCGGCGAGTCAGGTCTTGCCGAACTTGGTCTTTGCCGCCGCGACGCAACTGCTCTTGGCGTCGCCCGCCAGCGCGTCACACTTCTCGATGGCCACCTTGTAGTCGGCATCGATCTTGTCGGCGGCAGCGTCCTTCTTGGCTGCGCCGATCTCCTTGCCCAACTTGGCATCAGCCAGGGCCTTGATCTCGATCGCCTTGGCTTCCTTGACGCACACGTCCTTGGCGTTGCCAGCCATGTCGTCGCACCTTTCCTTGGCCACGGCGTAGGCCGATTCAGCCTTCGCCACCAGCACCTTGTTCTGGTCGGCCGCCTTGCCGGTATAGCCGTACTCGAGTTCCGCGAGCGCGACCTTTTCCTTGGCCTTGGCCTCCTCGACGCAGATGTCCTTGGCATTGGCCTTCTGCGATGCACACGCCGCCTTGTCGGACTTGTAGTCGGCACTGATGCGGGTCTTGCCGGCCTTGTAGTCGGCCTTGCTCATCGTGGCCGCGTAGGCCAAGGGCAGCGCCAGCAGGCTGGCGGCCAGCAGAGCGGCCTTGAGAGTATTGCGCTTGATCATGAGTGTGTTTCTCTGAATAGGAAGGATTGAAGGGCCTGCGCCTCGAACGATCCACTTCGAGCGCCCGAGGCTGTCGCCCACCGAACAGCAACGTCAATCTGCACCCCTAGAACAAACAACTCCGTACGCCAACGAACACAAGATTCGTCCGCGATTGCGCTGGGTCAATGGCGCGCCTGCCGGGACGCCTCCAATGGCTTAGGGGCCTTCCCCGGCGCCGGGAGCGGAGTCATGAGCGATTCCGGAAATCCGAACGGCAATCGATTGCTCGCGGCGCTTGCGGATGCCGATCGGCAGCGCTGGGAGCCACATCTGGAGCGCGTCGACCTGAAGCGCGAACAGGTGCTCTACGAACCGGGCCGGGTTCCACAGCATGCGTACTTCCCTGCCAGCGCGATCGTCTCGCTGGTGTCCCTGCTGCGCAGCGGTGAGACCTCTGAGATCGCCGTCGTGGGCAACGAAGGCATGGTCGGCACCTCGCTGTTCCTGGGGGGTGCGACCACGATCAGCCACGGCTCGGTGCTGATCCCCGGTCAGGCGTTTCGCATCGGGGCGCAGACGCTCAGAGTCGAGTTCGAGCGATCCGACGCCGTGCGGCACCTGCTGCTGCGCTACACACAGGCACTGGCCACCCAGATATCGCAGCTGGGCGCCTGCGCCCGGCACCACTCCATCGAGCAACAGGTGTGCGGCTGGCTCTTGTACAGCCTGGATCGCCTGCGCGGCAGCGAAGTACTGGTCACGCACGAAGTCCTCGGCAGCATGCTGGGAGTGCGCCGCGAGAGCGTTTCTGCGGCCGCGGGCCGGCTTCAGGCCGCCGGGCTGATCCACTACGCGCGCGGCCACATTGCGGTGCTGGACCGTGCAGGGCTCGAACGGCGATGTTGTGAGTGTCACGCGGTGGTCAAGGACGAGTACGACCGTCTGCTGTCCCAGGATCCCGCGGCACGGCGGGCCGGGCCGCAGATGAGGATCGTGCCGTTGCCTGGCCGCACCGCGCTGGCCGCTGCATGACGCAGCGCGATTCGGCGCTGCCCGCCAGCGTGGGTGACTTCCGGCAGTTCGAGACCGCAGCGCAATTCGGCGCGTGGCCGGGTCTGGTGCCGTGTCAGAACTCCAGCGGCGGCGAGGCGTGCTTGGGTGGCATCACCGCCTGTAGATATGCAGTCTGTTCTCTGTGGCGGTGCAACTGCAAGGTGTCCGCCAGATCGGTGAGATCAGCAAGGCAGTGAAGATGACGACAAACAGTTGAGGCGACTGGAAGTCCCGGTAGAGGGGTTAGGCGTCGCTGCGGTGAAGTGCCTGAAGGCATTGTCCTACGGCGGCCCGGCGCAATGAGCCATAGAACCCGACCATGCTTTCCGCGAAGCTGAGGTTCAATCTTGACAGGAGCGTTGGTATGCCCTCGAACAATGCAACATCAGACAAGATCACTGGTAAGACGGTTCGTCTCACTTGGACTTCTGGCCCGACCAAAGGCTCAACACACGACCAGTGACCGGCGTGTGCCCGGCGCAGCCGCCGGCGCGGTCGGCAGCGCCGCACGCCCGACTTGTTGTTTGCATCGCTGCGCCTCGTGAGTCGGAAGTGGATGCGCCTGGTGTCAGGCGACACGACAAACTGTTCTCGTGACGACACGAGGAGTTGACCCCCCTTCGTGGCAGGGGGTCGAAGTGCAGGACGTGGTCGGGCAAGCTCCCGGTCCGCGTGCATCGGCGGAGACGTCCTCGCGCGGCGGCGTCATGCAACCGACTTCGCCTCGTGCTGGGCGGCAATGCGCCTGATGGTCGTGGCGATGTCTTCGGGCGACAGCACGAGGTCGACGCATCCGGTGCCGATGGCGCTCTCAGGCATGTCGGGTTGCTGGGCCGTGTCGAGTTTCTGCGCGATGGTCAGGCCGCCCACCTGCTGGATGGCGCACAACGCAGCCGCACCGTCGCCGTCGTAACCCGAGACGATGACGGCAATCAGCTTGCCGTCCCAATGCGCAATGAGCGAGCGCAAGAAGACCGTGATGACATCGGGCCAGCCGCGTGGCTTGGAGATCGGCCTGAGTTGAAATTCGCCGCCCTCGGCGTGCAGGTCGCGGTTCTCTGGAATGATGAACACGTGGTTGGGCTCGATCAACAATCGGTCGCTGATGAGATCGACGGGCATCGACGTGTACTTGGGCAGGATGGTGTGCAACTGCGTGGGGAAGCGGGTGACGTGGTTGACGATGACGATGGCCACGCCCAGATCGGCGGGCAGGCACTTCAGCAGCCGGATGTAGGCGTCCAGTCCGCCGGCCGAGCCGCCCACGCAAACCACCGGAAAGTCCTTGCGCATGGCCAAGTGGGCCTTGTGCAAGCCGTTTCCGTGCTCGGGCAGACCAGGTCTTTGCGGCGCGGGGTAGAGCTTGATGTCGTGCGGCGGAGGGTCTTCCAAGATCACTCTCCTGAAGGGGGGCCGCAGGCGCTTACCGGTACAACGTGAAAGCTGTGACGCCCACAGTCAACATCGTCGAGTCTCATCGGGGGCTGGTCACGGGTCCGTTCGGTGCCAGACAGACCGGTGCTGAGCAGACTGCGGCCATGAGATCTGTGTGCAAGGCGCCGATCACGGTTTCTGCGTGCCGAGGTGGAAGACAAGCCGAAGGTCACGCTCCGACACGGCGGTCACCTTGCTGGGTCGGGCTGCCTCGATGGGCACACCCACGTCGGACCTGTCTGACAGTGCAACGCGCAGTCGGCTGATTCGACTCGGACGTGCAAGCGCCCATTGTTGGAACAACGCCGGCCGAAGGCGCTTCCCCCACGAAAGGATCACCATGACCCGTTCCTCCAAGCTTCTCACCATCTCTGCGGCTGTGGCCGCAATGCTCGCCTTGTCGGCCTGCAACAAGCGCGATGACCAGACGGTGGGCCAATCCGTCGACAAGGGCGTTGCCAGTGCCAAAGCCGAGTTGAAGGACGCCAAGGAGGCGACCAAGGCCGCGGTGGCAAACGCTGGCACTGCTGCCACGGACGCCGTGATCACGACCAAGATCAACGCCGCATTGGTCGCAGATGACCAGCTCAAGGCGCTGAAGATCGACGTCGACACAAAGGATGGGAAGGTGGTGCTGACCGGCGCCGCGCCCGACACCGGCGCGCGTGACCGCGCGACGGCCATGGCCAAGGCCGTTGACGGCGTGGTCGATGTCGATAACCGCCTCACCCTGCAACCCAGGGGCTGAGCGATGCAGGCTGATGCAGTCGCGCGGTTCCGCTCAAGGAGGGATCGGCCATGACACTCTGTCCCATTGCGATGGCCATCACGTGCCGCAAATGTCCGATCGTGTCGGTCTGCCCGGTCAAGACGGTGATCGGTGACTATGTCGAGCCCAAGGGCAACGGGCCGGCAGCCGCGAAGGCGAAGAAGAAGTAGTAGTCGAGCGGTCGGTGTCGGAAGTGGGCAGCGGTGGGTTCTGACCTGGATGCGGCCTTCGTCGACATCCGCGGACTCTCGGATCTGCCTTTCGCCAAGTGCCATGGTCATCGCGCCACGGTTCTCGATGTTGGAAGAGGCCGGCATCGAGCGCATGCCCCTGATGGCCTTCCTCTGGATCGCGCAGCGCCTTGCGCGGCACGGCATGCCGCCTGAAGGCCGGCGCGATCCTGCCCTCAGGCCGCGGGAGGCCGCTGCATCGAGCGGACGACCTCCATGCCCGTGATGCACAGCGCCAGCCAGGCCGCGCCGGAGGCGAAGCCGGCGAGGACGTCGCTGGCGAAGTGCACCCCCAGGAAGCAGCGGCTGGCGCCCACCGTCCACGCCAGCGTCACGGCCACCACCATCGCCGGCAGGTGCCAGCGCGGCGGCAGCACGCGCAGTGCCAAGTAGGCCAGCATGCCGTAGGCCACCAGCGAACCCGAGCTGTGGCCGCTGGGAAAGCTGTAGCCGCTTTCGAGCACCCCGCCGGCCGCTTGCACTGGCCTGACGCGCCCGAAGAACTGCTTCAGGCCCTGGTTCAGCAGGCCGTTGCCCGCCACCGCCACCACCCAGCCCAGCGCAAGCCCGCGCCGGCCCGCGCCGACGAGGGCCCCGGCGATGCCGATGCACAGCGCCGTCAGCGTCGCGGTGTCGCCCAGGTGCGTCAGCGCGCCAAAGGCCTGCAGCGCCCAGCCGGGCAGGCTGGTGTGCAGCGCTGCGTTGAAAACCAAGTCGAGGCGGGCCAAGGTGACGCCGTGGCGCAGGTGCTCGGCCAGTTCGACCACCGTGACACCGCCCAGCGCGACGACGGTGCCAACAGGCAGCAGTCGTGCGGCGCCGACGGGCCACGCCCTCGTCCAGTTCGGTAAACGCCCCGCGCCGGCCTGGCGCAAGGTCCGGCCGGCGGGCCAGACGGCCAGCACCAGCAGCCCCAGCAGTGTCAGCAGTACGAGAAAGATCGGCAGCGCATGGGCGCCCGCCCAGGCCGCTCGCTGCTCAAGCAGGGTCACGGGGGTCATGGCTGCGGCGCGCGGGGCGTCACTTCGACGACCGCCACGCGCACGAAGGCGGGGCCGCTGGCGCCACAGTCCCAGCGCTCGATCACGCAGCGCCCGGCGGGCGCGTCGCGACCCCAGCGCAGCAGGTTGACGGAGTTCGGCTGGCCGTCGCGCACGCGCCACGACACGGCCGTGCCGGCCTGCACGGCCCACATCGGTCGCGCCAGGCCCGGCAACGGGATGACGCAGGGCAGGTGGATGTGCCCGCCCATCACCAGATCACCGCCGGCTTCAGCCCAGCGCCGCAACGCCGCGGTGCGGCCGCGCAGCAAGTTGTGCGCGTCGCCTGGCCCCGGCACGGCCACCGGCTGGTGCACGACCACGACGCGCAACTGGTCCACTGTCGCCTTGGCCAGGCGCGCAGCCACGCGCTCGATCTGCCGCGCCGAGACTTCGCCGTTCTCGTGCCGGTACCAGCGTGTCGTGTTGACGCTCACCACCAGCAGGTCGGGTGACGAGTACACCGGTTCGAGATCGTCACCGAAGGCTTCGCGATGAGCTGCGTAGGGATGCAACAGTCGCGAGAGCAGGTCGAACAGGGGAATGTCGTGGTTACCCGGGATGGCCAGCAGCGGCACGCCGAGCCGGTCGACGAAGGCCCGGGCGCTACGGAACTGGGTGCGGCGGGCGCGTTGGGTGATGTCGCCCGACAGCACCAGCAAGTCGGGCTGCTGCGCGGCCGACAGCGCGACCAGCGCTTCGACCACCGGCGCCTGCTCGGTGCCGAAATGCGTGTCGGAGACCTGCAGCAGCACCGTCACGAGGGCTCCCCGCGCTCCGTGACCTGTCCGGCCACCTGCGGTCTCAGCAGGTAGAGCGGCCTGTCGGAGACCTGGAACACCAGCGGCTGATGCATCCAGCCGACCTCGCCGTCCACGGCCACCTTGATGCCGCGGCGGTGCAGCAGCAGCCGGGTACTGACGACCATGCGCCGGAACTCGAAGCTCTCGACCGCGTCGGCCTCGCCCAGCGTGCCCATGGCCCCGCGCCACACCAGACCCAACATCGTCAGCGCGCCGATGGGCCGCAGCATCACCGCGGCAATGCGGCCGGCGTCGAGAGTCGGGGCCTCGCGCAGGCCCACCTGCTCGAGCTGCAGCCGGTTGTTGCCGACGAACAGCGTCGGCGTGGTGACGTCGCGCGCGCCCGCGTCGTGTTCGATGCGCAGCCGCAGTTGCCGGTGACTGCCCAGCAGCGTGACCAGCGCCGAGGCGAAGGCCACCACACGGCTGCGGCCGAAGCGGGCCTTGTAGGCCTCGCGATCCTGCAGCAGTTCGGGATACAGGCCCAGACTGGCATTGACCAGGAAGACCCGGTCGTTGATCAGGCCCACTTGCACGGGCACCGGCGCCGCGCCAAGCAGCGCCGCCGTCGCCTCGACGGTCTCGGTCGGGAGACCATGGGTGCGGGCAAAGTAATTGAAGGTGCCCTGTGGCACCACGCCCATCGCACAGCCTTGGGCGTGCGCGGCCTGGGCTACGGTATTGATCGTGCCGTCGCCGCCCACGGCCACTATCGCGCTGCGTCGCGCACCAGCCGCCGCGGCGCCTTCACGCGCCACGCGGGCCAGGTCCTGGGGGCGTGTGAACCTCAGTTCGGCGGTTCTGCCCGCGGCCTGTAGCGCCTCTTCGATGGCCGCACGCGTCGCCTCGGGATCGTGGCGCCCCGAGGAGGCGTTGATGATGAATAGCAGCCGCTCAGCCGGGTCGATGGCCGGGCCGGAAGGCAGTTGGGCTGCCGTGGCAGTCCTGATGTCGGCGGTGCTGATGACCACAGTGTGCGCCATGCGCCTGCGTTTGACGGCGCGCGGGGACCCCGTACGGCGCCGCGCTGCGCGGTTGGCTCGCCAGCGGTCCTCGCGCTGGGCGGTGGCTTGCCGGGGCGTGTGCGAACCAGCGTTGCCGACCGGCTGCGGCTCACATTGGAGTACCGATCGCCAGCGGTTCAATCTTGGTGATTGCAGTCGGCATGAGCAGCCCGCCGCGAGCGGGCGTTCAGATCCGCGGGCGCCGCTGCTTGCGGCAGGTGGTGGTTCGGGGCGGTGGGCGTACTCCGTGGGCGGGCTGCCGCAGTTTCGGCGCGGGCCGGTCTGCTTGCGACGCTCCATCGCAAGTCCTTGCAAACACGCGTGGCGTACATGCGGATCCAAGTGCTGCCCGAGTCGTGCTCGAATTGGCACCTGCCACCGGATCAGTGTGTCGCCAGCCGCCGCCACGACGTCCAGTGTTGACGCCGAGATTTGGCGAAACGAGTGAACGGCCGCCAAGCAGCCTGTCGCCGGCAACGGCTGATGGCCGTTATGCAAGTCTTGCCATATCGGCCAGTTGCGGCTGCTCCCGACCGTCCGGTTCAGGTGCCTACAACTGCTGCCAGGCAGCCCCAACATCATCGACGAACCGAGGGGGGCACCGACAAGAAGGTAGCGCAGGGGATGAGGGCACGGAACCGCTCGGCTTTAGGCCGTTACGCTTTCCGGAGGTGGGGGCCGGCGGCGACCGCGACAACCTCGGCTCAGCGCGCCGCGATCGCGCGCGTTGCGGTCGCTGCCCGCGCCAACCCTAGCCTGCGGGAGAGCAGGACGAGCGCCGACGCACTTAATGCGAACGCGCCGGTGGCGCCGACGCCCAGCAGCGCGGTCAGTTGTTCGAGCGCACCGGGATTCACGTCGTGGACGAAGAGCGTCAATTCGAGGATCTGCTCGCTCGAATAGCGAGCCGCCATCTCCATCGGGATCGTGACCAGCGCTCCGCCGTCACGCTGAAGAAGCGTCGCGAAAGCACCCGAGGCTACGGCAACCAAGCTCAGCGTCCCCAGCGGCCGCAGCAGACAGGCCAACATTTCGGCTCGCAACGGCACGCTGGCATAGCGGTAGATGCGCGCCACCAACCGGGCGGCCGCGACGTCGAGGCCGCGCAGGCTCCGAGGCACCCCGCGGCCCGCCTGATCCGTGGTACCTGGGACAACTTGCCGAATCCGCCAGGCATGCTCAGTGGTGGCCAAAACGGCCTGGGCGTGGAGCAGGATGGGCGCGGTCAGTGGCGGGATCCATCGTTGTCGGGTCGGTAGCATCCGTGTGCACCTTCTTCAGCCCCAGCAGGGGGGAGCCTCGAGGTTCACCTTACATCGCCCCGCCGACGCATATCCGTCTCAGGGTGTCGCGAATTGCAAGCAGGTGGCAGCGGCCGGGCATCGCAGGCGCGGCGGCACGGATCCTGGCATGGCGCCGCGCCGCGCCAACCGCACCTGGGTTCCCATGGACGAGAGTGCCGCCCGGGCGGCGGCGAAGTTCCCTGCGCGTTCGGCTCGGAGGGCTGCTGACAGGCATCGCCGCGCACTCACACTCCCGGCAAACAGCTGATGGTGGCGCCCGGCAGCTTCCTGGCAATTTGTCTCGTCAACGCTGCGCCTGACACAACCACAAGCTTTTCACCCACGAACTGGCGGCAATCGCCGAGCGCCCGCTGGCGGGCCGTGTCTTGCGTGACCTCAGCTGGGGCGGCGAGTTGGCTGGCGCACAGACCATCTGACTCATGCCAGGAATCATGCAGACGGGGCTCATCGCCTACCAACGCGGCCACATCACGGTACTCGACCGCGCCGGCCTGAATTACAGGAGTTGCGCGTGCCACGATGTCGTCAGCAAGGAATACATGCGCCGGCCGCCCGTGCATTGGGGCCAGCAGGGTTGGCGCGAACGATCCGTCGACCTCCGGTGCGGCCTTTGAACTGACCAGACCGGGATGAAGGCCTGCAACGCCTGCCGGCCTTGTCATGGCGATCTTCAGTTCCGTCGTGGAATTGCCGGCTGCACCGCGCGCCTCGTGCCCGCCCATGCGACAAGCCGCCAAACATGCGTCGGCGCCTCGGCCTGGCGTCTACGGTACGGCTTGCAGGCGCTTGTTCATGCGGTCCGGGAAGCGGCGGTTCCTGAAGAGGTCGATGACGTCCTGAAGGGCCAGATACCTGCCAGCCGGCCCGTCCTTGCCCATGACCTTCAGCAGCACGGGCCACTCGCCGACCATCAGCGTACGGTCGATGAGCCGTCTGCGCCCGGCAGCGCGCGCAAAGTTGGCGTTCATGTAGGCGCGAAGTTCGGGCAGGCCGAGGCCGAGTTCCGACGATCCCTCGCCGTCCGTTCTTGACTTCGCGAACCCCCGCAGCCTCGACACTTCCTTCTCATCGACAGCCCCTCGAGCGTTCAGGATCCGGGATCCCGCACCCTTCTTGTCGAGCGGCCCGCCGCGGAGGGCGTTCAGTTGCAGGCCGTGCCACTGGGTGTCGACCAGCGAGAGCGGATCGATTCCATTGGCGATTGAGCCGATGGCGAAGACCGCCTTGCGCGGCAGCACGGGATGGCCATCGCCAGCGCGGGCCGTGGCCGCTACGACGGCCGCGACCTTCGCAAGTGGTTCACGGTCATCGGCCAGCCTGCCGGTCGCCACGAGCCCACGCAGGAAAGGGCAGGGATTGTTTGCAGACACGCGTTGCGGCGCACCCGATTTCTTGACCACGGCTTCTCGATGAAGTGCACCACCCGGGTCGGACGTCGCACCGCCGCCGAGAGGCATCGCGGCCTCACGTCGTCGTCTCAGGGGTTAGGCTTGAATCATGACCAGGGCAGAGCGCATCGTCGGTGCGCCGCAGAACATCGCCCGCGGCAGAAAGTGTGATGCGCCGACGTCGCCACGGATGCGTACGCCGTCGCACAGATTTGCGGCCGGCGTCACTCGCACACTGGGGGGTGCGTGCGCCTTGCAAGGCACGCACGCCGCGGGGCAGTGGAGTCAACCTCCCGTGCACCGATGGCCACGCAATTCCCTCAACTGCGAATGAAAGTGACAGCATGAACAAGGACCAAGTCAAAGGAACGCTGAAGGACGCCGCCGGCAAGCTGCAGGAGACGACCGGAAAGGTGATCGGCAGCAGCGATCAGCGCGTCAAAGGCATCAAGAAGCAGATCGCCGGGCAGACGCAGAAGGCGGTGGGAGACCTCAAGGATCTCGTCAAGGATGCTGGTAGCAAATAGGCACTGGCCGACCCGGCCCGCCGAGCGCGAAGCGCGAGCGCCAATACCGGCCGGCGCGGCGGCGGAGGTTCGCACCCGAGGCCGGACGGCCGCACGCTGCGCCAACTTCGCCACGAGGCGCGGCAGCGGGGCCCGAAGGGCAGTCCGACGATGAACAAAGCGCCGCTCGAAGCGGCCGTGACGCGATGAGCACGCCCACACCCACCGTCGGCTGCACCGGCTGGCCATGACTTCGCCGCCCGCGCCCCGCACGGAAACGGACAGCTTCGGGCCCATCGACGTGCCGGGTGATGCCCTGTGGGGTGCACAGACCGAACGCAGCCTTCGTTTCTTCGCCATCGGTGCGCAGCGCATGCCTTTGCACATCGTGCATGCGTTGGCGCAGGTCAAGCGCGCCGCAGCCGAGGTGAACTGCGATCTCGGCCTGCTGGAACCCGTGCGGGCGGCGGCTGTGGTCGAGGCCGCAACGCGTATCGCCGCCGGCGAGTGGGACGCGCAGTTCCCCTTGTCGGTGTGGCAGACGGGCTCTGGCACGCAGAGCAACATGAACGTCAACGAGGTCATTGCCCATCTCGCGTCGAACGCACTGCGTGCCGGCGTCGGCCACGCGCGCCGCGTGCACCCCAACGACGAAGTGAATCTGGGGCAATCATCGAACGACGTGTTCCCGACGGCCATGCACATTGCCGCGGTGCTGCGCGCGCAACCGCTGCTGGCCTCACTGGCGGCGCTGCGTGGCGCTCTGCGCGCCAAGGCTGCAGCGTACAGCGACGTGCTCAAGGTCGGTCGCACCCACTTGCAGGACGCCACGCCGGTCACGTTCGGCCAGGAATTCGGCGCCTACGAGGCCCAGCTTGCACTGGCCGAAGCCGCGATCCGGCGGGCGCTGCCCGATGTGCATGCGCTGGCCATCGGTGGCACCGCGGTGGGCACCGGGCTCAATACGCACCGCGAGTTTGGCACCCGGGTCGCCGCGGTGTTGGCCAGGCGGCTCGGCGCACCCTTTGTCGTGGCGGACAACCTGTTCGCGGCGATGGCCGGGCACGAGGCCCTGGTGGGCCTGCATGGCGCGCTGAGAACGCTGGCCGTGGCACTCAACAAGATCGCCTATGACATCCGCCTGATGGGCAGCGGGCCGCGCGCCGGGTTGGGCGAGCTGAAGCTGCCGGCCAACGAACCGGGCAGTTCGATGATGCCGGGCAAGGTCAATCCGACGCAGGTGGAGGCGCTGACGATGGTCTGCGCCCAGGTGATGGGTCACGACGTGGCGATAGGCATCGCAGCGAGTCAGGGGCAGTTCGAACTCAACGTCTACAAGCCGCTGATCGCCCTCGACATGCTCGACAGCCTGCGCCTGCTTGCGGACGCCATGGCGAGCTTTCGCGCCCACTGCATCGAGGGCATCGAGGTGGATGCCCAGCGTGCGCAGGCGATGGTCGCGCACACGCTGATGGGCGTGACCGCGCTGGTGCCGCACATCGGCTATGACCGCGCCAGCCAGGTCGCTCGCCATGCGCATGCCCGGGGTCTGGACCTGAGGCAGGCCGCGCTCGAGGTCGGCGGTGTCAGCGCCGCCGAGTTCGACGCCTGGGTGGATGTGCGGCGTATGGCCGCGCCTGACTGAGACCGACGCATCAGTCACCCTTACCGATGTCGGCATCGATGTTGTCGCCACGCCGGAGACGCCTGAGCGATGGCCCGTCCGATTGACCGATGCCACGGATGCGGCTTTGCACCCAAAGTCTCGTCGCAGAAGTCGAACGGACCCCAGCTGCGTCGAGGTGGCCCAAGTCGGTAATCGCACCCAGGTGCGCCCGCGCACATACACCGGCCGCCGGCAATGCGAACCTGAGCACTCTGTTCTTCGTGGGAGCTTCCTCCATGAGCGGTTTTCCTGCCCAGAGCAGTCTGCTCGGCACACTCAGATCGTGGCTGCGCACTTGGCCGCGCGAGAGCGAGTTCGTGTCCGAGAGCCCCCTGGGCGACACCGGAGGACCGGATACGCACATTCGCGGGCCGGTTCGTGTGCTGGTCGTCGATGACAACCCAGCGAACCTGATGGTGATGTCGGCGATGCTGGAATCTCGCGGGCTCGTGCCCTTGCTGGCGGCGGATGGTGCCGAAGCCGTCGCGCTCGCCAGTGAACTGCACTTCGACCTCATCCTGATGGACCTGCAGATGCCGATCCTCGACGGACTGGGGGCGGCATCAGCGATCCGGCACGTCGAGAGCACCCTGTCACGGCCTGCGGTCCCCATCGTTGCCTACTCCAGCACCTGCCTGAGTGCGGGACTCCTGGCGAGGCACGGCATCGGCGGCCGCCTCAGCAAGCCCTGCGAGGATCAGGATCTGGAAGACTGCCTGGTTCAGTGGTGTCCCACCTACCGCGTTGCCGCAGCCGCGTACGGCATTGCACACGACAGCCCGGCGTGGCAAGTGCCGAACCGGAACCGAGACGCAGCGAGCGCGTCGCTGCGCTGACCACCAACTCGGGCCGCACCCTATTCGGGGTGGCATCGACGCTCGCCCCGGGCAAAGCGGCCATGGCGACTGCCGCCACGCTCGTGAGGACGCTGGACGTGACAACGCAGGATCAGCCAGGCGCGCATGGCGACGAAGACACCATCACAAAAATGACGCACACCACGATGCCCCAGACACCTACGCTGCCGACGACTGCTGAGCCAACCCGCCACGAGGGTGTCGGCACTTCGGCGAATCGACTGCTGGCGGCCATCCCCGACAGCGAATTTCGACGATGGAAGCCACACCTGGAACTCGTGTCGCTGTCTCTCGGGCAGGTGATTTCCGAGCCAGGTTGTGAACTCGAGTTCGCCTACTTTCCCCTGACCGCCATCGTCTCCTTGCTCTACGTGATGAACGACGGTGAGTCAGCGGAGATCGCCCTGGTGGGCAACGACGGCATGTTGGGCATGAGCCTGTTCATGGGTGGCAACTCCACGACGATCCGGGCCGTCGTGCAAAGCGCGGGCATGGGCTACCGCCTGCCTGCCGGCGAGTTGGTGGCGGCGGTCGCTCGAGGTGGCGCAACGCTTCGATTGCTTCTCCTTTACACGCAGTCATTGGTGACGCAGATGACGCAGACTGCCGCCTGCAACCGGCATCACACGCTGAACCAGCAATTCAGCCGCTGGCTGCTGCTGAGCTTCGACCGCCTCTGCGGCAACGAGATGGTGATGACGCAGACGCTGATCTCGAAGATGCTCGGCGTCCAGAGCGACGAGGTCACGGCGGCGGCGATGGCGCTGAGCGCGAGCGGGGCCATCACCTATCGACAGGGTCGGATCACGCTGAGGGACCGCACCGCGCTGGAGGCAACGAGTTGCGAGTGCTACCAGGTCGTCAAGCGTGAATGCAATCGGCTCCTGCCGTCGGCGCCACGAACGAACTGTTGAGACGGCTGCGGGCATTCAAGTCGGAGCCATCCACAGGGGTTCGCGCGACGCGTGGTCGGCCCCGTGCCGAGGCTGTCGAGCGGATGGGCCTGGCCGCACCTTCCCTGCGTGACGCCGGCTCGCGATGACCGGCCAACACATGTGGTGACAGGCAAGGTCCTACGCGTGTTTGCGCCGATGGCCGACCCGTTCCGCACCCGCGCCAGCCTAAGCTGATGCACAGCCAGCAATTGCTGGCCTATGGCCCACCTGACCGCGCACAAACGGGGTCGATACCCAGGAGATTCACATGCTGAACATCAAGTCCCTGACCAAAGCGGTTGCCGCAGCTGCTCTCGTGAGCGCGATTGGCCTGGCCTACGCCCAGACGTCGACCTACCCACCGGCCACGAGCGACACGGCACCCGCGACGACCACCGTCATGCCGGGCGAGACTGCCGCAACCACCAGCCCGGGCACGACCTCGACGCCGACGTCGACGCCATCGACCAACGCCAATGACGCGCTGACCGGCAACGTCACCGAGCCGGCACCGAGGGCGGACCGCAACTGACATTCGAGCCCACCCGGCGCCGCGCAAGGTCGTGGCGTCGGGACTTTCGGATGCCCCAGAACGACATGCCGTTGCAGCGATTCTTCGACCATGATCTGATGCAGGGCCTGCGTTACGGCCTGCTGGCCGGTGCGCTGGTGCTGGTGGTCGTGCTGCCGCTTCGATTGGGTTCGAGTCCGGTGGCAACACCCCAGGCAGCGCAGCAAGTGCTGCATCGCGAACTTGACTTCGCCGGCCAGCCGGCCACGGGCGCCGCCCGTCGGCTGGCGCAGTGGGTCGTCGCCAGCGCCGACAACGGCACGCGGCCGTTCGTGATCCTCGACAAGCAGGACGCGCGCGTCTTCGTCTTCGCCGCCAGCGGCCGTCTGCTCGGTGCAACGCCTGTGCTGCTGGGCTACGCGCAGGGCGACGACACGGTGCCGGGCATCGGCAACCGGCCGATCCAGTCGGTGCGCCCCGAAGAGCGCACCACGCCGGCGGGCCGATTCGTTTCGGTACCGGGGCGCAACGCTCTCGATGAAGAGGTCCTGTGGGTCGACTACGACGCAGCCGTCTCCATCCACCGCGTCAGGCTCACTGACCCGGCCGAGCGCCGGGCCGAGCGCCTGTCGTCGCCAACCGCCGCCGACAACCGCATCAGCTACGGCTGCATCAACATGCCGGCGGCGTTCTTCGAGCAGACGCTGTGGCCGCACCTGCGCGGCGGCAACGGCGTGGTCTACGTGCTGCCCGAGCAGAAGGCGCTGGAGCAGGTCTTCCCTGCGCTTGCCGCAGCCCCCGCCATCGCCGGCTGAGCCGTCCGGACGCTGCGCCGCTGGCCGCGCCGCGACTATGCACCGAATTGACAGTCTTCTGTCTCTGCCTCCGTCAGGCCCGGTCGCTCTGTGCCGCTAGGCTCGGCCTGGAACGGGTCGGGCGATACCCGGCTCGGCGCATTTGGGCAGACACGGGATGGCGGTGGACATGGGTGCCTGGCGTTGCGGCATGGCCGCGTGGACGGTTGCGGGGCTGTCGGCGATGGCGGGCGCGGCCGCGGCCGACCCGGCCGTCGCCGCACCTGAGTTCCAGGGGCAGTTCGCCCCACCTCCGGTGCAGGCAGTGGCCCGCTGGGCCTACGGCGGCGGTGACGCGGCCGGTCAGCCGTTCGCGGTGGTTGACAAGCCGCAAGCGCGTATCTTCGTCTTCGCTGCCGACGGCCACCTTGCCGGCAGCTCCCCGGTGCTGCTGGGGCAGGCGCGCGGCGACAGCTCGGCCCCCGGGGTCGGCACACGGGTGGTGTCCGGCATTCCCGCGCAGGAGCGCACGACGCCGGCCGGGCGCTTCACATCGCTGCCGGGGCACAACCTCCAGGGCGAAGCCATCGTCTGGGTCGACTACGACGCCGCCGTGGCCATCCACCGCCTTCGTCCGTCGCCAGACCAGCAGCAGCGCGCGCAGCGCCTGGCCTCCACGTCGGCAGACGACAACCGCGTTTCGCAGGGTTGCATCGTCGTCAGCGTGACGTTCTACGACAGCATCGTGGCGCCGCTGTTGGGCCGGCAGCGCGGCGTGGTCTACGTAATGCCGGAAACGCGGGACTGGACCGCAGTGTTCGCCGCCGCAGCCTCGCTGTAGTGGACCGTACCGTGTGCGGCCTCGTCGAGCGCTCGGGGTCGCCGGATCGTTCGACACGCTTCAGGAGGCGGCAGCGGATCTGCGGGTCCAGCGTCACTCGCGCAGGAAGGTCAGCAGTGCATCGTTGAACGCCTGCGCGTGCGACACGTTCAGCCCGTGCGGTGCACCACCCACCTTGACCAGTCTGCTGTGGCGCACCGCGCGGTGCGTGCGTTCGCCCGAACCTTCGATGGGCACGATCGCGTCGGCCTCGCCATGGATCACCAGCGTGGGCACCGTCAGCTGCTTCAGGTCGTCGCGGAAGTCGGTGGTGGCGAAGGCGTCCATGCAGGCCAGCGCCGCGTGCTGCGCCGACTGCTGGCACAGGGCGATCGCCTCGGCCCGTTGCGACTCGGTGACCTGCAGCACCCCGTCGGCCGAGAAGAAGGCCGTGGTGAACTGGTCGAAGTAGGCATCGCGGTCCTGCTCGAACGCGTGCTTCTTCTGCTCCGCCTTCTCGGGCGTGAGCGGGCCGTCGGGGTTGTCGGCCGACTGCATCAGGCAGGGCGGCACGGCTGCGGCGAACACCACGCTGTGCAAGCGCGACTCGCCATGCCGAGTGATATAGCGCGCCACCTCGCCGCCACCCATCGAGAAGCCCACCAGCGTGGCATCGTCCAGCCCGCACTGGTCCATGACACGTTGCAGGTCGTCGGCCAGCGTGTCGTAGTCGTAACCCGATGCCGGTTTGTCGGAACGGCCGAAGCCCCTGCGGTCGTAGGCCACGACGCGGTAGCCGGCGGCCTGCAGCGCCGGCACCTGCGGCGCCCAGGCCTGCGCCGACAGCGGCCAGCCATGGATCAGCACCACCGGCCGGCCGTCGCCACCGCTGTCGTCGACATGCAGGCGCACGCTGTCTGCCGGTACCGCGGTGGCATCGCCCGAAGATTCCGGGCTGGCCGTGGCGCCCGCGGCGGCGCCGCCCAGGGCGCCGGCTACGGCACCCAGCGTGGCCCCGACCAGAACCCCCACCGGCCCGGCCAACGCAACGCCGATGCCGGCGCCCGTGGCCGCACCCGCCACCATGCCGCCCCCCATCAGCACCGATTTCGCCTCGCGTTCGGCCTCCCCGGGTTCCAGTGGCAGTTGCGACCCGGGGCCAGGATCCTGCGACGGAATGCCGTGGCCGGGACGGGCCTGCTCAGCCAGATCCTGGTCCGCAGGGGGCGCGGTCGAAGCCGGGGTGACGATGGGGTTCATGTGTCGATCCTCAGTGAGTTGAAGGTGAAACGGGCGCGAGGCCCGGCCGGCCCCGCCGTGCAGCAGGGGTCCGCCCGAGGCTCACGTCAGTGATGCCGCCAGATCACGCAGCACCTGGCCGGGCGCGTCTTCGATCGGCGACCCGTGCGACACCAGGATGCGGACCAGCGTGTCGATCTCGGACCACTGCAACAGCTGGGTGCGCAAGGCCTTCTTGTCCTCGATCACCGCCATCTTCACGACGGCGGGAATCTGCGCTTCGTCGCCGGCAAACCCCGCCAGGTGCAGCAGCCAGCCGCCGAAGCCGGCTGCGTCCCGGATGTTGCCCACCACGTCGTTCAGCACCAGCGTCGTGCCCTTCGGCGTGCGAACGACCAACGCCGCCTCCCGGCCGCGGGTGCCAGCGACGGTCACGAATTGCACGTTCGGGTCATCGAACTGCGGCGCCACCGTGTCGACGGCCACCGTTTCCGCAACCCTCGCGCGCGCCCCCTCGGGGGCCACGACCTGGATCTCGGGGTAGCGGTCTTTCCAGATCTTCGCGTCGAGCCGATGTTTGTCGCTCGGCACCACCAGGAAGGCCGGACGACCGTAGGCTTCGAGCGCGGACATCTCGTCCTCGTCGAGCGCGATGGCGCTGAACACCACCAGGCGGGCGTCGGCCAGGCGCACCACGGTCATGCGCCGCGGCAGGTCCATCAGCGGCATGTGGATCTCGCCCACGACGGTCAGGATGTGCTCGTCGATCTGCACCAGCTTGCCGTGGGGCAGGACGGTCCACTCTTGAAAAGGCAGGGTCATATCGGCTTCCTACTGTGCTCAAGCACCGTCAAGGCGGCGAACCCTGTTCGAGGGTGGCCACCAGAGTGATCTCGGCAACGCTGGCCAGCGCCTTGGACAGCGGGCAATCACGTTTGGCCGCCGCAGCGATCTCCTGGAAGCGGGCTTCATCGAGGCCGGGTACGACGGCCTTCAGGTGCAGCGCGATGCGGTCGATCACGAAGCCTTCGCCCTGTGCCGACAGTTGCACATGGGCTTGCGCGTCGGCCGTGGTGGTCGCGAAGCCTGCCTTGTCGCAGGCGAACGAGAACGCCATCGTGAAGCAGGCCGCATGCGCGGCGCCCAGGATCTCCTCGGGGTTCGTGCCGCGACGGTCGTCCCCGAAGCGACTGGCAAAGCCGTAGGGATAGTCCATCAGCGCCCCGGACTCGGTGCTGATCTTGCCCAGGCCCTGCTTGCCGGCGCCCGTCCAGAGCACGCTCGCAGTCTTCTCGGTCATGGTGAATCCTTTCGCTGGTGATGACGGGGGCTCACTTCGCGCGTGGCCACTTGATCTGCCGGTCAGGCTGGCTCAGCCGCCCGGCGCGCAGGGCCTTCACGGCCTGAACCACCGAGCGTGCGACGTTGCGCACCTCTTCCTGCACGGCCTTGTCCTGGTCGAGCGCGTCGTGGCTGTTGAAGTAGGGCTCGTAGTAGCCGATGTAGCGGTCGAGCTTGGCCGCGGCTCCGGCATCGACGAGGCCCATCCATTCGAGCCAGTCCGTGAGGTTGCGCCGGTGCGCCTCGACGCCGGCCACGTCGCCGTGCACCACGACGCCGTAGGCGCGGCCGGCCAGGTGCTTGGGGTAGTCCCACCCCTTCGCTTCGAGGGCCTTGGCCTCGGCCACGTGTTTGCCGTGGGTGCTCGTCGGATCGGGGTTGCCGCCGTCGGCCGAGACCATGCGGTCGATCATCAGCTTCAGCGGGCTCGGCGACTGGTACCAGTAGGTCGGCGCCAGGATGACCACGGCGTGGGCCGCCACCCAACGCTCGTAGATCTCGGCCATCCAGTCGTCGGCCTGGTTCAGCGCATGGTTCGGGTAACAGCTGCAGGGCCAGTGGCACAGCGGCATCGCGCTCGACACGCAGCCCTTGCACGGGTGGATGTTGCGGCCGTACTCCGAGGTGACGAGGCTCAGGTCCAGCACGTCGGCCTGCATGCCTGCACGCTCGACAACGCGCTGCGCCACTTCGGTCAAGCGCCAGGTCTTCGACACTTCGCCCGGGCAGGTGCCGTCGTTGCGTGCACTGCCGCAGACCAGCAGCACGCGCGACAGGGCTGCGCTGTCGCCCCACAGCTTCTGCGCCGCCTTCAGACGCTTGCGCGTGTCCAGCCACTGCAGCGAAAGCTCATAGGTGGGGTCAGCAAAGCCTCGTCCGGCAGGCCGGGTGAGGGGCGCTTTGCGGCCCTCCTGCAAGGCACTCCAGGCGATGACCTCGAGCCGTGCGATGGCGTCACGTTCAGGCTCGAACGCAGGGTCGTAGAAGCGCACATTGAAGCGCTCGTGAAACTGCGCTCGCGTCAGCGGTGCCGGGGCCTGTCCTGTGCGTATCTTGGTCATGGCCAGACGCTCTCCTTGTTGCGGATCCGGTCGCTCGTGAAAGCCGTAGGGACCGTGACGGGGCCAAGCCTGGAAGTGATCTCGCGACGCGCCACTGTCCAGTGGATGACACTCAGCCCATATCACGTCGCGATGTTCGGAACATGCTGCGTGGCATGGTCAAGCCTGACGAAGGGCTCGTCCGTTCGTTGCCGAACATCGTGCGCCGCAGATCTCGGCAGCCCAGGGAGTGGCCGGTGTCTCCCTGGTGCGCAAACGCGACGCGCTTCCGGCTTCGAGACGTGGCATCCGCGGTCTTTGAGCTCAGCTTGGATCGTGGCGCGGTGACTTCGCCGGCCGCAGTTCCGCGCGCTCTTCCTCGCGCCCCGATGGTGTCGCCGCATCGAGTTTGCGGTCGGGCGATTCGGCCACCTGGGGCGGTGAATCAACGTGAGTGATCAGTTCCTCGATGATGAAGTGGCCATACAGTTGTGCGCGTTCGGCCCCGAGCGGCTTGACGCACGCAGCAACCTGCCGCGCCAGTTCGTCTTCGGGCGTGTGCACGATCAGCCAGTGGTAGCCCAGTTCCGCCAGCGCCTTGTGAGCGAGTACCAGGTTCATCTCCTGACCGATGGACGCGAGCGGACTGGCCGCCCGGATGTCGCGGTCGATTTGCGACAGCATCTCTCGGTCCGTATAGCCGAAGATCGCGTCACCGGCGACCCCCAGGCGGCCCAGTGCCGCGCGAGCCTCGGCGGCCTGACCGGCGCTGGGAAACGAGATGACGGTGTGCCCTACGGGCTTGAAGACGCCGAAACTGGTGTGCTCTTCTGGTTCCATGTGTGACTCTCGAAGTTGTTCGACGTGGATATGGGCAAACCTCTTGCCTACGAACGGCGATCGGCCTTCACCGATCTCCCGCCTCCGACGGGGTCTCGGGAGTCAGGCCACCTGCCTTGACTCGGGGTTGCACGTTCACCGCTTGAGCGCCGCTTCAAGCTGTGCCTTGTTCATCGCGGAGCGCCCCTTCACACCGCGCTGTCGGGCCTCGTTACGAAGTTGAAGCAAGGTTCGGCCGCCCGGCCCCTGGTGCGAGCGCAGGCCGCCGCGCCGGCCCGCCGACATGTCGTTGATCGAAGAAGGGCTGGCTTCGACGGATTCGCCGTGTTGCGCACGCTCCTTGTTGACGACGCGTGCCGCGATCTCCTCGGCCAGGGGCTGGGGCTTGCCCTGGTCGAGCAGGCTCTCCTTGATGTGCACGTACTGGCGCTCGCGCTTCGCGGTCCAGGTCTTCTGTGGCATGACCAATCCTCCAGTTATTGAGCCGAGCAAGCCCATGCATCGTGCTGACGGGCGATTGAATATCTGCTGCAAGGCGCGGCCCGGTCTGTTCTACGCCGTACGGTTTAGCCAGTCAGATCACGGCAAGCTGCAGGCTGGTGCAGATGCTCGGCATCGCAGGCATCTGTATCCCAACCTGTCCGCAGGAAGCCCCCCGCTTCACTTCGTACAACGCCACCCTCCCCCCCGATGGCCAGGACAGCGTTGAAATGGGCACTGATCGTGATCGGCATCCTCGCGATCTTGGTCACAGTAGCCTTGGCTCTGCCGGTGAAACTGTGGCGCACCGGCGAAGTGCCCCAACCCGAACTGGAGCACCTGCTACCGGCTCCTGACACCGTGCAGCCCCGGCAGGTGTGGGTCGATACCGATGCCGCCTGTGGCACCGGCCAGAGACGAGACCCGGACGATTGCCTTGCGCTGCTCTCGCTGGCGGGTGCAGCCCACATCGACATCGCCGGCATCTCGACAGTCTTCGGCAACGCGCCCGTTGCCGAAGCTGACCAAGTGACTCGCGCGCTGGTGCAGATACTGGGCGGTGGCACAGGCCGCCCCGGGCGGGCCGTGTCCGCAACCGTACCCGTCTTCAAGGGCTGCGGCGCCGCGGCGTCGAAGTGTCTCGAAGACGGCGGCAGCCTCGACGCCCAGCGCGCACTGCAGCAGGCGCTGCAGGAAGGCAGCCTGGATGTCGTGGCGCTCGGACCGCTGACCAACCTGGCGGCCGTGCTTGCCCGTGAACCCGCATTGGCAGCTCGGGTGTCCCGCGTCATTGCCGTCATGGGGCGCCGGCCTGGCCATCGTTTCCATCCCAGTGAGAACCGCGCCACCGGCGCCATGCTGTTCGGTCACGGGCCGATCTTTCGGGATCTCAACGCCGTGCTCGACCCCCAGGCGGTCGCGGTCGTCCTGGCCTCGGGTGTTCCCGTGATCCTCATCCCGTACGCCGCGGCGCGGCAGGTGTTGGTGACCCGCAGCGATCTCGATCGCATCGCTGGCATCGGCCCAGCGGGGGCATGGGTCGCCATCGCGACGGCGGCGGTTCTGTTCACCGCACTGCCTTCCGTGGTATTTCCGCCTTGAGCGGGAAGCCCAGTCTCACCGGGCGCGCGCAACGCGACATCGAGCGCTGCCACGACTGCGGCAACAAACAAATCAGTATTCGAGCGCAATGCATGCCGATCCGACTGACTGCCGCACTCCATGTGCAGTCTTCGTTCTGCTTCCCTTGCCTCAACGATGAAATACGCCACCATCGTGGCCAATGATCGGGCCGGGGCGAGGGCTCGACGCAGGCGTCATCGACGCGCTTGCGCGAGAAGCGCCGTCTTTCAGGCCGGCGAGGACACAGGCGCAGACCCTCACTGACGATGATGTGGCTATGCGCGCAACAGCGCGGCAGGTCGTGACGTGCGCAGCAGCTGCGCCAGCACATCGGCCGTCAGCGGTCGGCTGAACAAGTAGCCCTGCCCTTCGCCGCAATGTTGGGCACTGAGAAGCGCAAGTTGCTGCGGTGTCTCGATGCCCTCCGCGATCACGCGATAGTTCAAGCTCTCACCCAGCCCGATGATGGCGCGCACGATGGCCGAATCGCCATCGCCGCTGCCGAGATCCTGGACGAAGCTCTTGTCGATCTTCAGCACGTCGATGGGAAAACGCCGCAGGTAGCTCAGACTCGAATAGCCGGTGCCGAAGTCGTCGACTGCGATGCTCACGCCCATGGCGCTCAAGGCCTGTAGCGTCGCGACGCTTGCGCCCGTGTCCGCCATGAGCACACCCTCGGTCAGCTCCAGTTCGAGATGCCTGGCCTCCAGGCCGGCCTTGTGCAGCGTCCTCGAGATGTTCTGCAGGAAGTTCTTCCCCTGGAACTCACGCGCACACACGTTGACGGCGACATGGCCGAAGGGCACGCCGTCATCGAGCCAGAGCCTCGCCTGGCGGCAGGCCTGCTCGAGCACCCAACGACCTATCGGCGCGATCAGACCGCAGTCCTCGGCCACGCTCAGAAACTCAACCGGCGCGAGCAGGCCCCGCGTCGGGTGCTGCCACCGAACGAGAGACTCGACACCATTGACCCGGCCACTGACGAGGTTGAACTTCGGCTGGTATTGCAGGACCAGCTCCTGCATCTCCAGCGCCCGACGCAGCTCGCTTTCGATGGACTGCCTTGCGACCGCCCTGCTGTTGAGCTCGCGCTCGAAAAAGCAGTGAGTGTTGCGGCCCATCTGCTTGGCTTGGTACATCGCCTGGTCCGCGTACTGCAGGAGCTTCTCGGGGTTCGCGGCATCGTCGGGATAGAGGCTGATACCGACGCTCACGCTCAATGTAAGGGGTTGTCCTCGAATGAAGTGCGGCGTGGCCAGCAACTTGACGATCTTGTCGGCGATGTGGCCGGCGGCTTGTGCGGTGGTGACGTCGGACAGCAGAACGACAAATTCGTCACCGCCTTGCCGGCTGACGGTGTCGGACAGTCGCACGCAGGCCTTCAGCCGCTGGGCGACCGATTGCAGCAATTCGTCGCCGGCGGTGTGACCCATCGAGTCATTGATGTGCTTGAAGGCGTCGAGGTCGAGAAACAGCACGGCCAGGCGTCCATGGCGCCGGGCGGCCAGGTCGATGGCATGCTCCAGACGGTCGGTCAGCAGCGTTCGGTTGGGCAGGCCGGTCAGCGTGTCGTGCCCCGCCGAGTGCGCGATCGCGGCCGCCAGGGCGCGCGCCGCCGTGACATCACGGAATACGACCACCGCGCCATCGACTTGCCCACCTCGGTTGCGAATGGGTGCGGTCGAGTCCTCGATCGCGATCTCGCGCCCATCCTTACCGATCAGCACAGTGCCGGCAGGCAGGCACAGCGTGCGGTTCTGCAGCATCGACGCAAGCACGATATCTGGCTGCGCGACACGAGTGACCGCATCGACGATGCTGAACACGTCGGTAACGGCCCGCCCGCGCGCCTCGGCGCACGAGTAGCCGGTCAGGCGCTCCGCCACCGGGTTCAGGAAGGTGACCCGGCTGTCAATGTCCGTCGTCAGCACGCCGTCGCCAATGGAGCTGAGCGTCACGCGGGTGCGCTCCAACTCGCCGAACAACGAGTCCAGCGCCATGTTCTCCGCCGTGCGGTCATGAACGATCGCATACACCAGCGCCGTGCCGCCGACTTGCAAGTGCGCAGCGGCGACATCGATGGGAAACTCGCTCCCGTCGCGACGAATACCGAACAGACCGTCGTCGGCTTCCCATGTCCAGTCGGCACGTTGTCCAGTGGGCCCGGCGTCGATTTCGAGGTGGGTGCGCCGCAAGCGCTTCGGCAGGAGACTGGCTGTACGCCGGCCGTTCAGCGTGCCGCGCAAGTAACCGAACAGCGCCTCCAGCGGTGCGCTGGCATTCAGGATCCTGCCGTCCGTGCCGGCCACCAGCATGCCGTGGTGTTCGGCGTCGAAGACCCGGCGGTGGGCCGCGGCCGCGAAGTCGCTGCCTGGGTCGACACAGGCGGGGTTGAGAAGGGGGTCCATCGGGTCCTTTGGCGGCGGCTTGCACGCGGAATGAGGCAGCATGAAGGCGGCCGCGCGACGATGGCACGGTGCAAGTTCGCCGGACGCGCGGGCCGGCGGGTGAGTCTGGAGTCTGAGACCATGAATTCACGGCCATCTGTGCGATGCCCCACAAGGGCGTCCGCGTCCCGCTTGTCGAGACGGCGGCAACCCCCGGTGCCGGCGCGCCACGCCCCGCTGTCGACGGCGTCATCTCAAGCGATTGGCGTGGGCCGGCGAATTCCAGCGCAGTTGGGCAGTCTCGATGCCTCCTGTTCACGTCTCGGCTCCGAGCTTCTGGACCCCGATCGCTGGCTGAATGTGCGCATCGTTTGCCACGGCGTGAATCACCGCGCGGCACGCATCCGCGCATCGCACATGGCTCTGAGGGCGGGTCGTGGTTTCTGCCTTCCGCCCCGGGCTTGAACGCGAGTGGTGGGCTCGGTGAGACCCTGTGCATTCCGCGCCCTTGTGTGGGCTGGGCGCCAGACACCGCAGCCCAGGACACGCTACGCTGCATGCATGAACAGTGCCCCACCCGAGTTTTCAGACCTCTTCGCGCAGTTGGGTCTGCCCAGCGACGAGGCGTCAATCCAACGGTTCATCCGGTCGCACCCTTTGCCTGACGACGTGCTTCTGGATCAAGCCAGGTGCTGGACACCTGCGCAGGCGCGCCTGTTGCGCGAAAGCCTGGCGCAGGACGCCGACTGGGCCCCCATGGTCGACCGGCTGAACGTGGCAATGCACAAATCGCGCGACTGAAGGCAGCGCCAAGCTCCTGTCAGCGTTACCTGGGCGCTAGGCCGGTCGTACGGTCGAAAGCCGGCGATCCCAGCGTGCCAACAGGTGGACACGCAGGGCCATCCCGTGCGGACTCACGACCGGCTCATCATGCCCGGTCGGCAGACGCCTGTGCGTCTGCTCCGAGGCGACCAGTTCGGCCTTTCCTTGGACCGGTTTGGGTCGTCAAGCGCCGGTCGGGCGCGCGATCTCAGCGCCGGTGAGCTGACCCCCAAGTTGAGCGACCGGATAGCCGACGTCCGCGGTCGGCAATACCCGACCCTCAGCTGACGTAGCGCTCGCAGAACTCGATGTCGCAAAGCTGCCCGTCGATGTGTGGTTGCATGAACTTCATCGCAGACATCACCTGGTGGATCGTTCCGTCGAGCCTCGGCGTCCTGAGCTTCATCAGCCTGACGGCGTTGCACTGCACCTGCTCGTCTGACGGGGTCGGGCGGGTAATGTGGCGGCACAGACTAGGGCGTATTAACACTATTGCCGATCTGATCTGAAGGGCAGAGGCTGCGGGCATGGAGATCACGCCCGAGCAATTCGCCCAGATCGAACACTGCCTGCCGGTCCAGCGCGGCAATGTCAGCCTCAGCAATTTACAGGTGGTCAACGCCATCCTGTACGTGGCCGAGCACGGCTGCAAGTGGCGGGGACTACCCAAGCGCTTTGGCAATTGGCACACGATCTACACGCGCATGAACCGCTGGACCAAGGCTGGTGTGCTCGACCGGATGTTCGAAGAACTTCAGAAGACACAGGTTGTGCGCATCCGCATAGAGGCCGTTTCTCTGGATTCGACCAGCATCAAGGTTCATCCTGACGGCACTGGGGCGCCAAAAAGAACGGCCCACAAGCCACCGGCAAGTCCCGTGGCGGCTGGAACACCAAGATTCATATGGTTGCCGCGGATGCTCGAACGGCCGTAACGTTCTCGCTGTCGCCCGGGCAAGCACACGACGCCCCAGAGGGCCGCGCCCTGCTCAGGCGCCTGGGTGCGCCCACCCGACCCTTGCACCTGCTCATGGATCGAGCCTACGAAGGCAACAAGACACGGCAGCTCGCTCTCGATCGGGGCTTCATTCCCGTCGTTCCACCCTTGGCCACGCGGATCGAGCCATGGGAGCACGACCGCGAAATGTACAAGCGACGCAATGAAGTCGAGCGTCTGTTCCGACGATTGAAGGGCTATCGCCGCATCTTCTCTCGCTTCGAGAAACTCGACCTCATGATCCTCGGCTTCATCAGCTTCGCCCTGGTCGCCGACGGACTCCGGTTGTGTTAACAGGCCCTAGATGTCCGCCATCCGCCGCGGTCGGGCGGTTTCACACCGCCGCAGCGTCGGCCCTCACTGGCGCAAGGTCGCCGCGGCCGCGGTGCCGGCACGATACAGAGCGGCGCGCAGCGTTCGTCCAGAGGACTCATCCTTGCCCGACAGTGGCAGTTCCGGCGCGGGTGGGTGCGCCGGCGGCGCGACGGGCGGATCGCTGGACCGCGACGAAGCGCGCGTCCAGCCCATCGAGCCAATAGCCTGCCAGCGCTGCCGCCAAGCGGAACGGCGATAGGCACGCCAGAGCAAAAGGACCAACACGACCGCGACGATGGCGAGCATCGTCGCCAGCACCATGATCACGTTCTGTTGCATGCCTGTTCCCCCGAGGGCGTTGTTCAGCGCTGGGCGGGGACCTGTCAGATCGCGCCGAACTTGACGTTGACGCCGGTGAAGAGCCCGACGTCGTTGGACTTCGTGCCCGCCGGGGGCTTGCTGTTGTAGACGCTGGTCAGCCCCACCGTCAGGTTCAGCGTGCTGCTCATCGCCACGGCCAGGCCGGCGCTGAACTTGGCCAGCACGGCCTTGTCGCCGCTCACGCCGGGGTAGAGGTCCAGGCGCTGCTTGACCGACACCGTCGGCGACAGCTGGTGCGACGACGCTTCGCCCAGGTACACGCTGGCGCGCGAGAACGTGGTGTCGGTCTTGCCCGCGATGGTGCGCAGGATGTCGTACTTGTCGGTCGTGTAGCCCAGGCCGCCAAAGACCTCGAAGCTGGTCTGCTCGGTGTTGACGAGCTTGTAGCCCAGGCCGGCGGCCAGTGAGGTGCGCAGGTTCAGGTCGACCAGCTTGTCGGACTCCAGGCCGAGCCTGCCGAAGACAAAGAGCTGCGGAGACAGGTTGTAGTCGTACTGGGCGTTGCCGACCCACTTGTCGGCCGTGGTCTGGTCGACGCCGCCAGTCTTGCTCTTGGCGTAGTTCACTGCGCCGCCCAGCGTGATCTTGTCGGCAGCCGTGGCGCGTGCGGCCTCGGCGTTGACCAGCAGGCTGCTGGTGCGGGTGTTGCCCGAGGTCGCCGACAGCGCGGCGCCGCCGGCGCCACGCCACTGGCCGTCGGTCTTGACCTGTGCCATCGCGGTCGCGCCGGACAGACAGGCCAGGGCCAGCAGCGAGCCCTTGAAGAAGGTCGTGTTCATGAGAGGTTCCTGATGCAAGAAGGGGGGTCGTCGGGAGCCGGCGGGCACACCAGCGGCCGGCGCCAGGTTGGCGCCGGTGCGGGCCTGCCCGCTGGCGGGTTTACTTGGCGAGCGCGTCGCGAATCTGGCGCAGCAGCAGCACGTCTTCCGGCGTCGCGGGCGCGACGGCCGGCGGCGGGGGCGTTTCCTTCTTCATGCGGTTGATCTGGCGCACCATCATGAAGATGATGAAAGCCAGGATCGTGAAGTTCACCGCCACGGTGATGAAGTTGCCGTAGGCGAACACCGGCACGCCGGCCTTGGTGAGCGCTTCCAGCGTCTGCGGGCCGGTGAAGCTGGCCGGCACGTCGGCCAGCTTCACGAAGTAGTTCGAGAAGTCCAGGCCGCCGAAGATGCGGCCGACGACCGGCATGATCAGGTCCTTGACCAGCGAATCGACGATCTTGCCGAAGGCGCCGCCGATGATGACGCCGACGGCGAGGTCGACGACGTTGCCCTTGACGGCAAACTCCTTGAATTCACTGCCGATGCTCATGTGTTTCTCCTGGGTGGGTTGTGTGGGTTGTGTCGTGCGAACCTCTGCCGCAAGCGCAGGCGCATCGTAGGAATTCGGTCACGCCGGCACACGGGCCTGCGGTCGGGGGCCGGCCCATACCGCGGTAGGGGAAGGCAGCGCACGGCGGGCTTAGCCGCCAGCAGCGCGCGGCGCGAAGCGCCGCTTCAGGGCGCCGGCACGAGCTTGTGCTTGAGCGCCGTCAGCACGGCCTCGGTACGGTTGTCGGCCTGCAGCTTGCCCAGGATGTTGGTGATGTGGAACTTCACCGTCGGCATCGCGATGCCGAGTTCGGCCACGATCTGCTGGTTGTTCAAGCCGCGCGCCATCAGCGCGAGCAGCTCGCGCTCACGCGCCGTGAGGTCGCCGCCCGGCGGGCGCTGCTGGCGGCGCGCGATCAGCGCGTCCGTCACTTCGGGCGCCAGCGTGCGCCGGCCGGTGTGCGCGCTGCGGATCACCGACACCAGTTCCTGCGCCGAGGCGTTTTTCAGCACGTAGCCGTCGGCACCGGCGGCAAAGGCGCGTTCGGCCTCGCCCGGGTCGACCAGGCTCGTGAGGATGATGAAACGCGTGGCAGGCAGCAGCGGCCGCAGCAGCGCGGTGGCGGCCACGCCGTCCATCTGCGGCATCACCAGGTCCATCAGCACCACGTCGGGCGCGGCCGCGGGAATCAGGCGCACCGCGTCCTGGCCGTGGGCGGCCTCGCCGACACGCAGCAGGTCGCTCTCGCCGTCGATCATCGCGGCCAGGCCGGTGCGGATCATCGGGTGGTCGTCGACGATGAAAACACGTATCGGTGCCGCACTCATGTCTGCGCTTCCTTCCATTCCACACGCACCTCGCTGCCCTGCCCCGGCGTGCTGGACAAGGTGAGCGTGGCGCCGATTTCCTGCGCGCGGCTGCGCATGTTCTCCAGCCCGAAGTGGCCGGGCCGCGCCGCATCGACCTCGAAGCCCCGGCCGTCGTCGCTGATGCGCAGCAGCAGCGGCCGCGTGCCGCCGGCCACCCATTCGATGCGGCAGTGCTGCGCGCCGCTGTGGCGCGCCACGTTGGACAGCGCCTCCTGGGCGATGCGGTAGAGCTGCACACGCACCTCGGGCGCCAGCGTGTCGCCTTCGTCGAGCTGCGCGTCGACGCTGATGTCGCCGCGGCAGGCCAGCGCCTCCACCGCGTGGCGCAGCAGTTCGGCCAGCGGCGTCTTGGGCAGCGCGTCGGGGCGCAGCTCGAACATCAGCAGCCGCATTTCGGCCAGCGCGCCACGGTTCAGCTTCTCCAGCGCCTGCGCCTGCGCGGCCACCGCCTGCGGGGTGGGCGGCGGCTCGCGGCCGGCACTGCGCGCCAGCGTGCCGGCCAGCACGTTGGCAGCGAACAGGGTCTGCGACACCGCGTCGTGCAGGTCGCGTGCGATGCGGTTGCGTTCGGCCGCCACCGCCACCTCGCGCTGCTGCTCCTGCAGCCGCGCATGGCGCATGGCCAGCGCCGTCTGGCTGCTGACGGCGGTGAGCAGCCGCGCGCGTTCGGGGTCGAAGTAGTCGGCCTCCTGGTGGTCGACACGCATCACGCCGAGCACGTCGTCGCGGTAACGCAGCGGCACCGCCATCCACGAGCGGCTGGCGCGGTAGAGCTCGGAGGAACGCGCGTCGTCGGTGACCTTGGACCACAGCCAGGAGAACAGGCTCTGGCGCGCGCGGTTCTCGATCAGCGGCTCGCGGTCGCGTTCGATCTGCTCGTAGCGCTGCAGGTTGGCGCGCGACAGGCGCATGCCGGTGAGGTCTTGCGCGTCGGGCGGCGCGGCATCGGCACCGGTGCGGTAGCCCAGCAGCAGCACATGGCCGCCGGCGGCGCGGTCGCTGCGCGCCCACAGCGAGGCGCTGGCGTATTCCATCGTCTGCCCCAGCGCACCCAGCGCCTCGTCGACGAGGCCGACCACGTCGGACTTCGTCGCCAGCCCTATCGACAGGTCCTGCAGCGTCGACAGCTCGTGCGTGCGCACCGCCAGGCGCTTCTCGAGCGCGGCGTTGCGGTCTTCCAGCGCACGCTGGCGCCGCCGCGCCGCCTCGACCATGCGGCGCAGGTTGACGCTGGCGTGGCGCAGTTCTTCGCTGCAGTCGAAGAGCGGCATCTCCAGCGTGTCGGGCGCGTCGTCGCGGCGCAGGGCGTGTGCAGCGTCGGCCATGTCCGTCAACGCCCGTCGCGTGCGCTGCGCCAGCCAGGCCCCCAGCAGCGCAGCGCCGAGGGCTCCGCCCGCCGCGGCCAGCGCCAGCGGCCAAGATCGGAAGAGCACACGTCTGAACTCCA
>CAMTUD010000089.1:0-23164 GCA_947084805.1 uncultured beta proteobacterium
GCCGTGGCCGTGGCCGACAGCGGCGCGCGCACCGTCAACGAAGTGCTGGCCCAAAGCCATGTCGAGGCGGTCATGGACGAGCTGGACCGCGACCTCATTGGTCTGGCGCCGGTGAAGGCGCGCATCCGCGACATTGCGGCGCTGCTGGTGGTGGACAAGCTGCGCCTGAACCTTGGCCTGCAGGCGCAGACGCCGTCGCTGCACATGAGCTTCACCGGCAACCCCGGCACCGGCAAGACCACGGTGGCGCTGCGCATGGCGCAGATCCTTCACCGCCTGGGCTATGTGCGCAAAGGCCACGTCGTCAGCGTCACGCGCGACGACCTCGTGGGCCAGTACATCGGCCACACCGCGCCCAAGACCAAGGAAGTGCTGAAGAAGGCGATGGGCGGTGTGCTCTTCATCGACGAGGCCTACTACCTCTACCGCCCCGAGAACGAACGCGACTACGGGCAGGAGTCGATCGAGATCCTGCTGCAGGTGATGGAAAACCAGCGCGACGACCTGGTGGTGATCCTCGCCGGCTACAAGGACCGCATGGACACCTTCTTCCAGAGCAACCCCGGCATGAGCAGCCGCATCGCGCACCACATCGACTTTCCTGACTACGCACAAGGCGAGCTGCTGCAGATCGGCGAGAAGATGCTGGCCAGCATGAACTACCGCTTCGGCGCAGGCACCCGCGAGGTGCTGGCCGACTACCTGGCGCGGCGCAAGCTGCAGCCGCACTTTGCCAACGCGCGCAGCGTGCGCAACGCACTCGACCGCGCACGCCTGCGCCAGGCCAGCCGGCTTTACGCCGACGGCGACCGTGAACTCACCGCCGAGGACCTGACGACACTGATGCCCGAAGACCTGCTGGCCAGCCGCGTGTTCACGCAGCCGCTGGCGCCCTAGCCACCCACCACCCCAACGACACCCTAGGCCCCGCGGGGCCATCGAGAGCGGCCATGCCCCTGTCCAAGCGCCAGACCCTCACGCAGTACCTCATCGACCAACGGCGACGCTTCCCCGGCGCCAGCGGCGAGCTCAACGCGCTGATCCTCGACGTCTCCATCGCCTGCAAGGCGATCGCGCGTGCGGTGGCCTTCGGCGAGCTGGGCGATGTCATGGGCAACCAGGGGGGCACGGTCGGCGGCGCCGTCAACGTGCAGGGCGAGGTGCAGAAGAAGCTCGACGTCGTCAGCAACGAGATGTTCATCGCCACGGCCGAGTGGTCGGGCCACCTCGCGGGCATGGCCAGCGAGGAGATGGACACGCCCTACCAGATCCCCAAGGCCTACCCGCGCGGCAAGTACCTGCTCGTGTTCGACCCGCTGGACGGCAGCAGCAACATCGACGTCAACGTCAGCGTCGGCAGCATCTTCTCCATCCTGCGCGCGCCGCAGGAGGTGATCGACAGCGGGCGCGACGTCGTCGAAGCCGACTTCCTGCAACCGGGTACCCAGCAGGTGGCCGCCGGCTACGCGCTCTACGGGCCGGTGACGATGCTGGTGCTGACGGTGGGCAACGGCGTCGTCGGCTTCACGCTCGACCCCAACCTGGGCGAGTTCAAGGTCACGCACCCGAAGATCGAGGTGCCGGCCGACACGCATGAATTTGCCATCAACAGCAGCAACAGCCGCTTCTGGGAAGCACCGGTCAAGCGCTACGTCGACGAATGCCTGGCCGGCAAGACCGGCCCGCGTGGCAAGGACTTCAACACCCGCTGGATCGCCAGCATGGTGGCCGAAGCCCACCGCATCCTGATGCGCGGCGGTGTCTTCATGTACCCGCGCGACACGAAAGACCCGAAGAAGCCCGGCCGATTGCGCCTGCTGTACGAGGCCAACCCCATCGGCCTCATCATCGAACAGGCCGGCGGCCGCGCCAGCACCGGGCGCGTGCCGGTGCTGGGTGTGGCGCCGAGCGAACTGCACCAGCGCATCGGCCTGGTCTTCGGCAGCCGGAACGAGGTCGAGCGCATCGAGCGCTACCACCGCGACACCGTCACACCCGACAGCGCCAGCCCGCTGTTCACCGAACGCAGCCTCTTCCGCGACTGAAGCCGCGCCACCGATTTCCACACGCTCCGAAAGACACCGCCATGTCCCACCGCCACCCGATCATCGCCATCACCGGCTCGTCGGGCGCCGGCACCACCTCGGTGACGCGCACCTTCGAGAACATCTTCCGCCGCGAGGGCGTGAAGGCCGCCGTCATCGAAGGCGACAGCTTCCACCGCTACGACCGCAAGGAAATGAAGGCCCGCGCGGCCGAGGCCGAGAAGGCCGGCGACAAGCACTTCAGCCACTTCGGCCCCGAGAACAACCTCTTCCCCGAACTCGAGCAGCTGTTCGCCAGCTACGCCGAGACCGGCAGCGGCCGGCGCCGCAAGTACCTGCACGACCCCGAGGAAGCCGCGCCCTACAAGCAGGAGCCCGGCACCTTCACACCCTGGGAAGACGTGCCGCAGGGCACCGACTTGCTGTTCTACGAAGGCCTGCACGGTGCCGTGGTCACGCCCGAGGTGAACATCGCCCGCCACCCCGACCTGCTGATCGGCGTGGTGCCGGTCATCAACCTGGAATGGATACAGAAGCTCTACCGCGACAAGAAGATGCGCGGCTACAGCACCGAGGCGGTGACCGACACCATCCTGCGCCGCATGCCCGACTACGTGCACTACATCTGCCCGCAGTTCGAGCACACGCACGTGAACTTCCAGCGTGTGCCGGTGGTCGACACCAGCAACCCCTTCATCGCCCGTGACATCCCGGCGCCCGACGAGAGCATGGTCGTCATCCGCTTCGCCAAGCCCAAGGGCATCGACTTCCCCTACCTGCTGAACATGATCGACAAGTCGTGGATGAGCCGCGCCAACACCATCGTGGTGCCCGGCGGCAAGATGGACCTGGCGATGCAGCTGATCTTCACGCCCTTCATCTGGCGCATGATGGAGCGGCGCCAGCGCGCGCTGGGGGCGCTCTGATGGCATCGAACTCCACCACCCAAATCCTGCGCGGCAGCGCCGGCGCCACCGACGTGCGTGCGAACGCCCTGCGTGCGCTGGCGATGGACGCCGTGCAGGCCGCCAACAGCGGCCACCCCGGCGCGCCCATGGGCATGGCCGAGATGGCCACCGCGCTGTGGGCCTGCGGCGTGCTGCGCCACAACCCGGCCAACCCGCATTGGGCCGACCGCGACCGCTTCGTGCTGAGCAACGGCCACGCGTCGATGCTGCTGTATGCACTGCTGCACCTCAGCGGCTACGCGCTGCCGATGGAAGAGCTGAAGCGCTTCCGTCAGCTGCACAGCAAGACCCCGGGCCACCCCGAGGTCGACGTCACGCCCGGCGTCGAAACCACCACCGGCCCGCTGGGCCAGGGCCTGAGCAATGCCGTCGGCATGGCGCTGGCGGAACAGCTGCTGGCGCGTGAATTCAACCGTCCCGGTTACGACATCGTCGACCACCGCAGCTACGTCTTCCTGGGCGACGGCTGCCTGATGGAAGGCATCAGCCACGAGGTGTGCTCGCTGGCCGGCGTGTGGGGGCTGAACAAGCTGATTGCCCTCTACGACGACAACGGCATCAGCATCGACGGCCCGGTGGACGGCTGGTTCCGCGACGACACGCCGCTCCGCTTTGCGGCGTATGGCTGGAACGTCATCGGCCCCATCGACGGCCACGACGTGCGCGCTGTCGGCACCGCGCTGGAAGAGGCGCAGGCCAGCGTCGACAAGCCCACGCTGATCGTCTGCCGCACGACCATCGGCCAGGGTTCGCCGTCGCGCGCCGGCACGGCCAGGGCGCACGGTGAACCGCTGGGTGCGGAAGAGATCGCGAAGACACGCGCCGCCATCGGCTGGCCGCATGCGCCGTTCGAGATCCCGACCGAGGTGCAGGCGATGTGGCACGCCACCGAGGTCGGCCAGGCGCGCGAAGCCGGGTGGAAGGCACGTTTTGCAGCCTACCGCACAGAACACCCGGGGCTGGCTGCCGAGTTCGAACGCCGCATGGCGGGCGAACTGCCGGCCGACTTCGACGCGCGGGTGCAGGCCGCCATCACCACCTTCGGCGACAAGCCCGAGGCCGTGGCCTCGCGCAAGAGCTCGCAGAAGGTGCTGGCCGCGCTGGCGCCGAAAGTGCCCGAGATGCTGGGCGGCAGCGCCGACCTCACGGGCAGCAACCTGACCGACTTCCCCGGCTGCGAGCACCGCCACATCAGCTACGGTGTGCGCGAGTTCGGCATGGCCGCCATCATGAACGGCGTCGCGCTGCACGGCGGGCTCATTCCCTATGGCGGCACCTTCCTGACCTTCAGCGACTACAGCCGCAACGCCATCCGCATGGCCGCGCTGATGAAACGCCGCGTGATCCACGTCTTCACGCACGACAGCATCGGCCTCGGCGAAGACGGGCCCACGCACCAGAGCGTCGAGCACGTGCCTTCCCTGCGCCTGATGCCCAACCTGGACGTCTGGCGCCCGGCCGACACCATCGAAACCGCGGTGGCCTGGGCCAGCGCGCTGCGCCGCAGCGACGGCCCCGCGGCACTCGCGCTGTCGCGCCAGGTGCTGCCGGTGGCCACCACGCCGGCCCTGGCCGACGCCATTGCACGTGGCGGTTATGTGCTTAGCGAAGCCGTCGGCGGTGCGGCCCGTGTGGTGCTCATCGGCACCGGCTCCGAGCTGCAGCTGGCCCTGAAAGCCCAGGCGCTGCTGGCCGGGCAGGGCGTGCCGGTGCGTGTGGTGTCCATGCCCTGCACCAGCGTCTTCGACCGCCAGGACGATGCTTACCAGGACAGCGTGCTGCCGCGTGGCCTGCCCGCCGTGGCGGTGGAAGCGGCGCAGCCCGACTTCTGGCGCAAGTACGTCGGCCGCGAAGGCGGCGTGGTGGGCATCACGAGCTACGGGGAGTCGGCCCCGGCGGGTGCCTTGTACAAGCACTTCGGCATCACCGCCGAGGCCGTGGTGGCCGCAGCGCAACGCTGCCTGGACGCCGGCGCCTGAACGCTTGCGCGACATGCTGCGCGCGCTGATTTGGGACGTCGACGGCACGGTGGCCGAGACCGAACGCGACGGCCACCGCGTCGCCTTCAACCAGGCTTTCGAGCAGCTGGGCCTGCCCTGGCGTTGGGAGGCGGTGCGATACGGCGAGCTGCTGCACGTCACCGGCGGGCGCGAACGCCTGCTGCACGACATGGCCACGCGCCCCGACGCGCCGGCCCTCGCAATCGAGCGCGAGGCGCTGGCGCGTGAACTGCACGGCATCAAGAACGCGGCCTACGCCGACCTGGTGGCGCAGGGCGGCATCACGCCGCGCCCGGGCGTGCTGCGGCTGGTGGACGAGTGCCGCGCCGCCGGCGTGGCGCTGGCCGTGGCCACCACCACCAGCCGCAGCAACGTCGACGCGCTGTTCGGCAGCATCTGGGGCGCGGCCTGGCCGGGCCTCTTCACCACTGTCGTCTGCGCCGAGGACGCGCCGCTGAAGAAGCCGCACCCGCAGGCCTACCGGCTGGCGCTGCAGCGCCTGGGCGTCGCCGCGGGCGCAGCCTTTGCGCTGGAAGACTCACCCAACGGCGTGCAGGCGGCGGTGGCCGCCGGCCTGGCCTGCGGCGTGACACGCAGCGCCTACTTCGCCGACGCCGATTTCGCCGGCGCCGCCTGGGTGCGCGACGACCTCGAGTCGCCGTCGCCGATGACCCTGGCTGCACTGCAGGCCGCGCTTGCTGGCAATATCCTGCCTCCCTGACGCCATCCCGAGGCCCGTCGCATGAAGTTCGCCGTCACCACCTTGTCGAACCTGGCCCTTTTCGTCGCGCTGCTGGCGCCAGCCGCCCAGGCGCAGACTGCCCCCGCCCCGGCCGCCGCCGCCTGCCCGGCGCTGCTGCAGCACAGCTTTCCGCGCCTGCAGGATGAAAAGCCGCAGAACCTGTGCCAGTACAGCGGCAAGGTGCTGCTGGTGGTGAACACCGCCAGCAAGTGCGGCTTCACGCCGCAGTACGAGGGCCTGGAAGCGCTGCACGCCAAGTACGGCCCGCAGGGCCTGGTGGTGCTGGGTTTTCCCAGCGGCGACTTCGGCGGCCAGGAGCTGAACGACGCGAAGGAAATCGCCGACTTCTGCTTCAACACCTACGGCGTGAAGTTCCCGATGTTCGGCAAGAGTTCGGTGAAGGGCAGCGCCGCCAACCCGCTTTACGTGCATTTGGCCAAGGCCACCGGCAAGACACCGGGCTGGAACTTCCACAAGTACCTGGTCGGGCGTGACGGCAAGCCGCTGGGCAGCTACGACAGCAACGTCACGCCCACCAGCGCGCCGCTGGTGGCGCAGATCGAAAAGGCGCTGGCCGCGAAATAGCCGGCCGCGCGCGCAGCCTTCGCGGCTGCATCTGCATCTGCAACTTCGACTGCATCGGCACCGGCATCGGCGGCCGCGTCATGCCCCCGGCGATGTGCGCCGCTGCGGTGGCTTCCGCGCCCAGCGCCGTCGCTCCCGTGCGACGGCGGTCGTCTGCGATGATCGCGCGCCGCAAGAGGCTGGACCGCATGCACGACAAGGACACCGAGGCGCTGCGCGCCGCCATCGCCGCGCTGGAGGGCCAGCGTGCAACGCTCGGCGACGAGGTGCTCGAACTGGCCACGGCACCGCTGCGGGCGCGGCTGGCCAGCCTGCTGCGGCCTGTCGGCCTGCAGCGCCGCCAGGTGACGGTGCTGTTCGCCGATGTGGTGGATTCCACCGCGATGGCCAGCGCCCTCGATGCCGAGGACACGCTGGCCGTCCTCAGCAGCGCACTGCGGCGCATGGCCGACATCGTCCAGGCCCATCGCGGCCGCGTGCTGCGTTTCACCGGCGACGGCGTCAAGGCGGCCTTCGGCATGGACGAAACGCGCGAAGACGACGCCGAACGTGCGGTGCGCGCCGGCCTGGCGATCGCCCGGGCCGGACGCGAACAGGCTGAGGCCGTGCAACGGCTGCACGGTGTCAGCGGCTTCGCCGTGCGCGTGGGCCTGCACACCGGCGATGTCGCGCTGGGCGCCGGTGTCGATGCCGACAACACGGCGATGGGCGCGGCCGTGAACATCGCCGCGCGCATGGAGCAGAGCGCGCCACCGGGCGGGCTGCTCATCAGCCACGACACCTGGAGCCTGGTGCGCGGGCTGTTCGAGGTCGAGCCGCAGCCGCCGCTGCGGGTCAAGGGCGTGGACGCGCCGATGCAGACCTACCTGGTGCAGGCGGCGCTGGAGCGCAGCGTGGCCAGTCTCGAGCGTGGGCTGCAGGGCCTGGCCACGCCGATGGTCGGCCGCCAGGCCGAACTGCAGCGCCTGCTGCAGGCCGCGGCGCTGGCCCGCCAGACCCGGCAGTTGCAGGCGCTGACGGTGCAAGGCGACGCCGGCCTGGGCAAGAGCCGGCTGCTGCGCGAGTTCAAGGCCGCGCTGCTGGGCGAGCCCGCCGGCTGCCTGCTGCTCACCGTGCGTGCGCAGCCTGATGGCCAGCTGCGCCCCTGGGGCCTGCTGCGCAGCCTGCTGGCCGTGCAGTGCGGCGTGGCCGATACCGACAGCGCCGCGCTGGCGCGCCGCAAGGTCGTCGACGGCCTGGGCCCGTGTTTCGACGAAGGCGGCGAGCGCCAGGCCCAGCTCATCGGCCAGCTGTCGGGACTGGACTTCGCCGACACCCCGCTCGTGCGCGGCCTGGACCCGCGTGCGCTGCGCGACCAGGCGCTGGCCGCGTTCCGCGCCTACCTGCAGGCACTGGCACGCCGCAGCCCCGCCTTGCCCGTGCTGCTGGTGGAAGACCTGCACTGGAGCGACGACAGCTCGCTGGACCTGCTGCAGCACCTGCAGGCCCATGCCACCGAGCTGCCGCTGCTGCTGGTGATGACGGCCCGGCCCGCGCTGCTGGCACGCCGGCCCGATTGGGGCCTGGCCGACACGCTGATGGTGTTGACGCCGCTGGCGGACGCCCAGAGCCACGAACTGGCGCAGGCCCTGCTGCAGCGCACCGCCGACATGCCACCGCGCCTGATCGAACTGCTCACCCGCCAGGCCGAGGGCAACCCGTACTACCTGGAAGAACTGGTGCGCCGTCTCATCGACGACGGTGTCATCCACGTCGACGGGCCGCTGTGGACGGTGCAGGCCGAGCGCCTGCACGCCCTGCGCCTGCCCACCACGCTGGTCGGCCTGTTGCAGGCGCGGCTGGACGCGCTGCCCGCCGCCGAGCGCCATGCCGCGCGCCAGGCCAGCGTCATCGGCCACGTGTTCTGGGACGACGCGTTGCAGGCACTGGACGGCAGGGCGCCGCAGGCCTTGCCCGCGCTGCAGCGCGCGGCCTACGTGCGCACCCACGAGACCAGCGATTTCGAAGGCACCATCGAGCGCCAGTTCGACCACCACCTGCTGCACCAGGTGACCTACGACACGCTGCTGAAGGCCGAACGCCGCCTGGGCCACGGCGCGGCGGCGCGCTGGCTGGCCGAGCGCACGAAGGGCCGCGGCGCCGAATTCCTGGCCATGACGGGTGAACACGCCGAGCGTGCCGGTGACACGGCGCTGGCCATCGAGTGCTTCGAGCAGGCTGGCATGGAGGCGCAAAGGCGCTTTGCGAATGCCATCGCCCAGTCGTACTTTCGCCGTGCGCTGGACCTGCTGGGTGAAGCCGAGCCGCGACGCCGCTTCGCGCTGCTGCAGCGCCAGGAGAACATCGGCGAAACCGCGGGCGACCGGTCGGCACAGGATGCCGCGCAGGCCGAGATGGCGGCGCTGCTGGAACACCACCCCGACGACGGGAATCTGGCCCGGCTGCTGGTCTTCCGGGGGCTGCTGGCCGAACGGCGCGGCGACCGCGCCGCGTGCCAGCGGCATGTCGAGCAGGCTGCCGCACTGGCCGAGCGCGGCGCCGACGCCTGGGCGGCGGCGCGCGCCTTGCACCTGCTGGCGTGGACGCATGCCCGGATGGGCGACCTCGTCCTCGCGCTGCGCCTGGCCGAGCAGTCGGTGGCGTGGGCCGGCCGGATCGAGGACGAGGCCGAACGCGAACGCGCCGAACAGGGGTCGCTGGCGAACCTGGCGCTCGTGCTGTACTACCTTTGCCGCTACGACGAAGCCGGCCAGATCAACCAGCGTGTGCTGGCGTGGGCCGAAGCGCGCGGCAGCCTGCAGGCGCAGCACCAGGCCCTGGTCGGGCTCATCGCCACCGCGTCCGATCTGGGCCGGTTCGACCAGATGCGGGCGTGGTCGGCGCGCCTGCTGACGGTGGCGCGCTCGATGGGGGCCACGGGCGTCATCGGCGTGGCGCTGTACAGCCTGGGCGAAGCGGCAGAGTCGCTGGGCGACACCGCCGCGGCGATCCGCTGGTACACGCAGGCCTTGCCTGCCTGCCGCGCTGCCGAGAACACGCGCAAGGTGGCGCTGCTGCTGTTCGGCCTGGGCCGGGCGCACGGGAGCGCCGGCGATGCCGGCACCGCCTTGCAGTGGCACACGCAGGCGCAGGATGTGTTCCAGGGCCTGGAACCGTCGGTCAACGCCGACGACAACCTGGCCTGCGCGGCGCTCTGCCAGACGCGGCTCGGCCAGACGGCCGCAGCCTTGTCGACGGTGAACGGCGTGCTCGACCGCCTGGCTGGCGAACGGGCGCAGGAAGACGCCGACCAGACCATCACCCTGCGCTGGAGCTGCCACCAGGTGCTGGAGGCCTTGGGCGACGCGCGTGCCGCGCCGCTGCTGGAACAGCTGTACGCCGACGTGCAGGCCCGTGCCGACGCACTGGCCGATGCCAGCGACCGCGAGCGCCTGATCCAGGCGCTGCCGGTCTTCCGTGCCATCGTGGCCGCGCACGGGCGGCGCGGTATGGCGGGCGTCGCGGGCGGCGCGGGCGAGCGCTGAACGGGCCGCTGCCCGGCAGCTGCCTTTAGCGGCGGACCTTGCCGTCGCCGGTCAGCATCGACAGCTCGACAAAACTCGAGCCGCGGTGGTTGCGCGGGCCGAAGCTGACGGTGTAGCCGCCGGCGTCGTAGCGCTGCAGCGTTTCCAGGCCGGCCACCAGTGCCTCGCGCGACGGGCTGCCGCCGGCGCGCCGCAGGCCTTCGGCGAAGACCTTGGCGCAGACGTAACCCTCCATGCTGGAGTAGTTCGCCGTGGCATCGGCGCCGGCGCGCTTCACGGCGTCGAGGTACTCGCGCGCAATCGCCGTGGCGGTGGTGTACGGGAAGGGCATCACCTGGCTGACGACGACGCCGAGGCCGTCCTTGCCCAGTTCGTCGGCCAGCGCCTGCGTGCCGACGAAGGACACGTTGTAGAAGGTGCCGCCGTAGCCGGCCTTGCGCGCCTCGCGGATGAAGGCCGCGCAGCCCTTGTAGGCGCCGATCTGCACCACCGCGTCGGGGCGGGTCGGCAGGATGACCTTCACGGCCGCGGCCACGTCGACCGAGTTGCGCTCCACCAGCCCCACACCCGTGGCCTGCAGGTTCTGCAGCTTCAGCGCCCGGTTCACGCCGTCGAGCCCGGCCTGGCCGTAGCTGTCGTTCTGGCGGAAGACGGCGATGCGCTTCAGCCCCAGGTTGGTGAGCTGCTTGACGATCAGCGCCGTCTCGTCGTAGTACGAAGCGCGGACGTGGAAGATGTTGCGGCTGAAGGGTTCGCGCAGCGCCTCGGCGCCGGTGAACATGCCCAGCAGCGGGATGTCGGCGGCGTTGATGAGCGGCAGCGCGGCCAACCCGGTGGGCGTGCCGACATAGCCGAAGAGCGCAAAGACGTCGTCGTCGATGAGGGCCTTGGTGTTGGCCGCGCAGCGCTCGGGCTCGTAACCGTCGTCCAGTGCCTTGAGCTCGATGCTGCGGCCGTTGACCCCGCCCTCGGCGTTCAGGCGCTCGAAGTACAGCCGTGCGCCGCGGTTCATCTGCAGGCCCAGCTGGGCCGCCGGGCCGCTGAGCGCGGCACTCTGGCCCAGCACGATGCGGCGCCCACCCTGGGCCAGTGCCGGCCCGGCCAGTGTGGCGGCGGCCGCGCCGGCCAGGTGCTTCAGCGTCTGTCGGCGGGTGTTCATGACCGGCATTGTGGGCTTGCGCCTACTGCAGCGATTCGATCAGGTCGACGTATTCCTGCATCGCTTCGTTGCTGGCCTTGCCCTTCACGGCGGCCCAGGCGTCGTACTTGGCGCGGCCCACCATGTCGGTGAAGCCGGGGCGCTTGCCTTCGACGTCGCCGGCGGTGGCCTGCTTGTACAGCGCGTAGATCTTCAGCAGCGTCATGTTGTCGGGCTTTTCCGGCAGCTGCTTGCTGGCGGCGACGGCGGTTTCGAAGGCGGCTTTGAGGTTGGCCATGGTCTGCGCTTTCGTGGGTGAAAATCCTTGGTTGACGGGGTGCATGTTACCCAGCATCGTCCCCCGGCCCTCTCAGAACGTATCCGTCAGGAGTTCCCTCATGTCCGTTGCCGCAGAACGCATGTCGCGTGTCGATACCGCGTGGCTGCGCATGGACAACGAAGTCAACCTGATGATGATCGTCGGCGTGTGGCTGCTCACGCCCGCGATCACGCTCGAGGCGCTGCGCGAACGTGTGGCCGACAAGCTGCTGAAGTACGACCGCTTCCGCCAGAAGGCGGTGCCCGATGCGATGGGCGCGCAGTGGGTCGCCGACGAGGACTTCCAGCTCGAACACCACGTCGTGCCCATCAAGCTGGCGCGCGAAAAGGGCCAGAGCGAGCGCGACGCGCTGAAGGCGCTGTGCGGCGAACTGGCCACCACGCCACTGGACCACACACGGCCGCTGTGGCAATTCCACTTCATCGAGCATTACGAAGGCGGCAGTGCGGTGGTGGTGCGCATCCACCACTGCATCGGCGACGGCATCGCCTTGACTTCCGTGGTGCTGTCCATCACCGACGGCGGCAACGCGCCACCGAAGCGCCGAAAGCGCGCGCCGGTGGAAGACCCCCACGAAGGCGACTGGCTGGCCGACGCCGTGCTCAAGCCGCTGACCGACCTGACCGTCAAGGCCATCGGCATGTACGGCAGCGGCATCGCCAGGTCGCTGGAGCTGCTGTCCAATCCGCAGGACCCGATGCACGGCAGCGCCGAGATGGTGCGCAGCGGCGCGCAGGTACTGAAGGACGTGGCCGCCTTCGCGCTGATGCCCGACGACTCGCCCACGCTGCTGAAGGGCAAGCCCGTCGGCCGCAAGGTCGTGGCCTGGTGCGAACCGATACCGCTGGACGCCGTGAAGGCCGTGGGCAAGGCGCTGAACTGCTCGGTCAACGACGTACTGCTGGCCTGTGCCGCAGGCGCCATCGGCGGCTACCTGGCCGCGCGTGGCGACGACCCCGCCGGCAAGGAGATCCGCGCCATGGTGCCCGTGAACCTGCGCCCGCTGGAAGACGCCTGGAAGCTGGGCAACCGCTTCGGCCTGGCGCCGCTGGTGCTGCCCATCGGCATCGCCAACCCGGTGCAGCGGGTCTACGCCGTGCACGCGCGCATGGCCGAACTGAAGGGCAGCTACCAGCCGCTGCTGGCCTTCGCCATCCTGGCGATGACGGGCCTGTTCATCAAGCCGGTGCAGGACGCCGTGCTGGGCCTGTTCGCCAAGAAGACCACGGCGGTGATGACCAACGTGCCCGGCCCGGCCACGCAGCTCAAGCTGTGCGGCAGCAGCATGCGGCAGAGCATGTTCTGGGTGCCGGCATCGGGCGAGGTCGGCATGGGGTTGAGCATCCTGAGCTACGGCGGCGGTGTGCAGTTCGGCCTCATCACCGACGCCAAACTCTGCCCCGACCCCGACGCCATCATCCAACGTTTTGCGCCCGAATTCGAGCAGCTGTTGCTGGTGGCGCTGATGCTGCCCTGGGGCGGCCCCGACGCCGACTAGCCGCACCCGGCAAGCTCCTCCCACCGCACACCAAGGACTGCACGCCATGGCCATCACCGTCGACATCGATCTCGGCTACGAATTCACCGTCAAGGCGCCGCTCAAGGAAGTCTTCGACCTCGTGTCGGACGTGCCGACCTCGGCCAGCTTCTTTCCCAAGGTCGACAAGCTCACCGACCTGGGCCAGGGTGTCTACCGCTGGGAGATGCAGAAGGTGGGCACGGCGCAGGTCAACATCCAGACCGTCTACGCCAGCAAGTACGTGGCCGACGGCAAGAAGGGCACGGTGGTCTGGACGCCGGTGAAGGGCGAGGGCAACGCACTCGTCAGCGGCAGCTGGAAGCTCACCCCGGGCAAGAAGGGCACCAGCGTCGAGTTCAAGGTCTTCGGCACCGTCGACGTGCCGCTGCCGGGGCTGATGAAGATGGTGGTGGTGCCCGTCGTCGCCGGGGAGTTCGAGAAGCTGGTCGAGAAGTACATCGACAACCTGGTCAAGAAGTTCGGTGGCGAGGTCTAGCCCCAGGGCTGTCTTGCGCGCCCTTGCGCCCTTTTGAGCTTGCGTGCGCTTGTTTGCGCTTGCTTTCGCTTGCTGGCGCGCGCTGGCGTCTGGTTTGCCCCGCCGCCGCGCGAGGCAGTCTGTGCGAACTTGCACACTGCCCGGCCCTTGCCCCGGGGCGCACATAAAGACATCTAAACTGAATCTTTTGCATCGCATTTGGCGGCGGCTGTTCCGGGACCTTCCTTGGCGCCATCGACGTGGAGCTGAGCGGCATGGACCGGATGTTTCGGTTTGGCGAGGCCATCTTCTGGCCCGGTAGACACCTGCTGACCGTTGCCGGCGTGCCGTGCCGCCTGGGGTCGCGCGCCATCGAGTTGCTCACGGTGTTTGTGCAGAGCCGAGGTGAACTGCTCGACCGACGCCAGTTGATCAACAGCGTCTGGCCCGATGCCAAGGTCGACGAGAACAACCTCGCGGTCCAGATCGCCAACCTGCGCAAGCTGCTGGGTGCCGATGCGATCGCGACGGTGGCGCGCCAGGGCTATCGTTTCTGCCCGCGGGTCGTGCAGAGCCATGCCACGACGCCGCGCAACGGCGCCCCGGCCGATGCGCGGCCCAGGCCTGCGCTGCCCCATGCACTGACCCGCTTCATCGGCTTCGAGACCGAACGTGTCGGCCTGGCCCGGCGTCTGCAGAGCACCCGGCTGCTGACCCTGACGGGCATGGGCGGCACCGGCAAGACCAGACTGGCGATCGAGATCGCCCGTGAGGCCGCAGCGGCGTTCGAGGACGGCGTCTGTTTTGTCGATTTGGCACCGCTGGTGACCTCCCGCGGCCTGTCCCGCACCGTGGCCACGGCGATCGGCCTGCGCGAGGACGCCGCGCTCGAGGCTGATCAGGCGCTGCTGCGCGAACTGGTGGGTCGGCACCTGCTGCTGGTGCTGGACAACTGCGAACACATCGTGGGCAGCTGTGCCGAACTGGTCGAGCGGCTGCTGAATGCGGCGCCCCGGTTGCACGTCCTGGCCACCAGCCGCGAGAGCCTGGGTGTGCCGGGCGAAGAGATCGTGGTCGCGCGCACGATGCGTGTGCCCGCGCTGCCGCCTGCGCCCATCGGCGAGCAGCAGGTGCGTGAGCTGCTCGGCTTCGAGGCCATCGATCTCTTCGTCAGCCATGCCCGGCAGGCTGCCGCCGACTTTGAACTGGGCGCCGACAACGCCACCGACGTGGTGGAGATCTGCCGCCAGCTCGACGGCATTCCCCTGGCGCTGGAGCTTGCCGCGGCACGCGTGCGGACAATGACCGTGGCGCAGATCGCGGGCAAGCTGGACTTGCGCTTCCGCCTGCTGACACGGTCGAGCAAGCTGCCCACGCGCCACCAGACGCTGCTGGCAACGCTGCTGTGGAGCTACGAACAACTGAGCCCGGGTGAGCAAGGTCTGCTGCAGAGCCTGTCGGTTTTTGCCGGGGGCTGCAGCTTGGCCGCTGCGGCCGCAGTGGCTGGCCTGGGCGACGAGGTCGAGGTCGCCGACATGCTGCACACGCTGCTCGACAAGTCGCTGCTGCTCGTGGAACACCAGGCTCCGCAGCCGCGTTACCGACTGCTGGAGACCGTGCGCCACTTCGCCCGCGAGCGTGCGCAGGCGGCCGGGCTCGAGGCTGGACTTGCGCGCCGGCATCTTGGCTATTTCCTGCGCCTGGCGCAGGTGCAGAACGAGGCGCTGGTCGGCCGCCCGGTGCAGCAGGCGATGGCCACGCTGCGTGCCGAGCACGCGAACCTGGAAGCGGCCCAGGGTGCATGCGAGCTCACCGCAAGCGACGTTGCGCCTGGCCTCGAACTCGCAAACGCGATGCGCCGCTTCTGGATCGTCAGCGGCCAGTACGCACGCGGGCGGCAGTTCTTCGCCGTCGCGCTGGCGCAGGCGCCGCTCATGCCGGTGTCACGCGAGCGCGCGCTGGCCAAGTTCGGCATGGCCCAGCTGTGGCACTTCAGCGGCCAACTGGCCGAGGCCTGGGCCCTGGCGCAAAAGGCCACCACGATGGCCCGTGCGCTCGACGACGGCAAGCTGCTCGTCATCACGCTCGACCTGTGCCGCGCGGTGCAACTGCGCCAGGCCGACCTGCTCGGCGCCCGTGCCAGCGCCGAGGAGGCGCTGGCACGGGCCCGCGGGCTGGGCGACCCCTACCTGTGGGGCATTGCCTTGCTGGGCCTGGGCGAGCAGCAGCGTGAGGAAGGGGCCTACGAATCGGCGCTGCAGACCTTCGGGCAGGCGCATGACGAGATGCAGCGGCACGGCAATGTCGCCAACCTGGGCCTGCCGGCGCGCAACCTGGCGGCGCTGCATGCGGTGATGGGCCGCCTGGCGCCGGCCCGCGCCGCGCTGGCAGAGGCCTACCGCTACGGCGAACTCGCCGGTGTGCACCACCGCGCCGAGCAGAACCTGAGCGTGGCCGCCCGTCTTGCCGCGGCCTGTGGCGACTGGACCCTGGCCGCCCGTGTGCAGGGCGCGCTGGACCGCTACTGCGAAGAGATCGGAGCGCAGGTGGCGGCCACGGCCGCCTGCCTGGCGTGCTGGGAGGGCCAGCCGCGGCAGCAGCTCGGTGAGCAGGCCTACACGCTGCACTACCAGGGCGGGCGCAGCCTGTCGCTGGACACGGTGACGTCCGAGGTGCGGGCCTGGCTGGCCGCCGCCTGGCCCGCAGCGGCGGCCGAGCCGGCCGCCAGGGCCGCCGTCGGCGGGCTGCTGACGCCGCGTGAACTGGAACTGCTGGACCTGGTCGCGCGTGGCTTCAACTACATCGACGCCGCCGGGGTGCTCGGACTTTCGCTGTCGACGGTGCGCACCCATGCCCGCAACGTCTACGCCAAGCTCGAGGTGCACAACAAGACCGAAGCCGTCTTCGAGGCGCGGCAGTTGGGGCTGTTGGCCTAGGCGCGCGGGCGGCGGTGCGCGCGGGCGGCGCACGGCCGCATCGCTGCGCGGCGTTTTGCGCCTTGTGCGCACTCCTGCACGCTTGCGCGACTTCGAAGTCCGGCCCAGGCACGCCGCCGCCGCGGCCGGTGCCGGCAGCGCGCCTGCGCGCCCCTGTCATGTCCTCAGTGTTGGGTATGCGCGCCAGACACGTGCCGGAAAGAATCCGCTCCGCGCGGCTCAGGCCACGCGCCACGACGGGCACCGTCGACGGATCAACAGCAAGAAAAGAGAGCGCATGTCGAAATCACTGTCAGTGCTGAGCTTTGCGGTGGCCCTGGCCGCCACCCTGACCGCGTGTGGCGGCAGCGGCGGTGCCGGAACCGCCGCACCGACGCCCGCACCGCCGCCGCCGCCGGCGGGCACGTCGGTCACGTTGACCGGCATTGCCGCGCGTGGCGCTGCGCTCGCCGGCGCCGCCGTCAGCATCAAGTGCGCGGGCGGCAACGGCAGCGCCACCACCAGCACCACCGGTGCCTACACCGTGGCCATCGCCAATGCCAGCCTGCCCTGTGCCTTCCAGGTCACGGGCGCTGACGGCACCGTGCTGCACTCGCTGCGCGCCGGCACCGAAAACACCGGCAGCTTCAACGTCAACATCACGCCATTGACCGAGCTGGTGGTGGCCGCTGCCGCCGGCACCGCGCCGGCCACGTTCTACTCGGCTTATGCGGCCGCCTCGGCGCCGAGCGCCGCTTCGGTGACGCAGGCCATCACCACCGTGCGCACCGCCACCGCCGGCGTGATCGACCTGAGCGGCGTGAACCCGATCAGCGACACCCTGGTGGCCGCCTTTGCCGGCACCGCGGGCAATGCGCTGGACCAGAAGATCGACAGCCTGGGCGCAGCGCTGACGGCAGCTCAGACCACGCTGGCCCAGGTCAGTTCGGCCCTGGTCGCCAATCCGACGTCCACGGCCCCGATCGCCACGATCCTGCAGCCCGTGGGCAGCACCTGCGCCTGGCTGCGCAGCGGCAAGTACCGCATGATCAATCCCAGCGAGACCGACCCGCTTTGGCGCGCCCATGTGCTGGACCTGAACGCGGCGACGCTGAAGGCCACGCTGTTCGACGGCAGGGTGCTCAGCTTCACCGACCAGGGCGGCTGCAAGTTCTTCACCGAGGACGCCCAGGAGCGCAGCACCATCGCCGTGTCGCCGGCTGGCGTGTTGATGGTGCAGACACAGCAGAAGAGCAACCTGGCCAATGTCAGCGTCGCCGTCGGTCTGCCCGAGCAGACGCTGCCCCTGTCCGACATCGCGGGCACCTGGAATATCGCCAACTGGTTCAGCATCAGCGGCACGGCGTCGAACGACTTCGTTGCCGAAGTCCAGGAGGTGGTGATCGACGCCTCGGGCCAGATCACCACCGCGTTGTCCTGCGACGGCCTGTCCGCCTGCGTCGCCGAAACCGGCGCCCTGCCCAGGTTCGTCGCCAACGCCAGCTCGGGCGGCTTCGACATGTTCTACGGCACGACCCCCGCCGGTCGCTTCTTCCTGTTCAAGAATGCGGCCGGATTGCCAACGGTGGTGGGTGAATTCGGTGGCGGCGGCGAAGTCACGGTCGGCACCCTGACGCGGTCGCTGGGCGCCGTGCCGGCCGTGGGCACTGTGCAGCCCTTCCGTGAACTGGCCTTGCGCGGCACCGGCGGGGTGGACCTGCTGATCGACAACAGCATCACCATCACCACGGCCGACGCGGCCACGAAGACGGTGACCCGCACCCGTGCCAGCGACAACCGCGTCGACACGCTGAGCTTCGACAAACCGCGCGACGGCCTGCGCCACCGGGCGCAGAACGCCTGCACCACGAATGGCGCGCCGACCTCCTGCGCGCAGACCGTGCAGATCCCCTTGCAGGGCATCGGCATCACGCTGTCGCTGAGCGCGGGCTCGGTCAACGTGCCGCAGTCCTCGTTCTTCAACATCTCGGTGAACCGGCCGGGCAACTGAAGCCGCAGGTCGGCGAGCCCCCGAGCGAGCTGGCCCTGCACCCTGCCGGCCCGCGCCCGAGGCGCGGGCCGGCGCCCGTTGGCAGTCGCCACGCGGGCTCACCCTCTTCCAGGACGATCTGATGATGAAGCTGCCCTTGATCCTCGTCGCACACGCTCGCATGGCCGCTGTCGCGGCTGGCGCGGTCACCGCCGCCATGGCCCTGCCCGCACTGGCCGCCCCGGCCGCCCCGGCCGCAGCCGGCGCCGAAGCCGACCGCGGCTTCTCCTACTTCATGGGTGTCGCCCGCCAGCATGTGCGCTACACGGAAACCGGCAGCTTCCTGCCGTTCCGCAGCGACGCCCGCGGTGCCAGCCCGATGCTGGTCACCGGTGCGCTGTACGCGCTGAACGACCGCGTGCTGATGTCGCTCGACAACGAGACCACCTTCTACCCCGACCGCTCCAGCGAGACCTGGAACGCCACCGCCCCGACCTTCAACGGCACCGTACTCACCAACCCGGTGCTGCAGCGCAACGGCTTCAGCCTGCAGCAGTCCAAGACCCAGGTGCTGGGCCTGTACCGGCTGCGCGGGCCGGGGTTCGGCGTTGGCGGCGCGGCGCTGCGTACGCAATCCTTCAAGCGCTTCGCCTTCACCCCCGGCCCCGACAACGCGGTGGCCACGCCCAGCGACACCACCGTCGAGGAATCGATCTCCGAGCTGGTGCTCAACTTCGGTGTCGGACTCGAGTCGGAACAGGTGCGCGGCCACGCCAACCACTACAGCCTGCGTGCACTGGTGGGCGTGCCAATCTGGCGGCGGTTGACCAACACCACGGTGCCGCTGTCGACCTTCGACGCCAAGCGCGGTGTCGACTTCAGCCTCGAGGGCCGCTACAGCTGGGCCCTGAGCGACAAGATCCATGCCGGCGGCTGGGCCAGCTGGTCGCAGGTGCGGCGCAGCGCGCAGAGCCTGGGCAGCAACCTGGAGATGCCGCGCAGCCGGCTCGACAGCCTGGGCTACGGCGTCGAGCTGCTCTGGAAGCTGTGACGGACTGAGTGCCGGCCGCAGGGCAGGCGGCCGCCGGCGGCGGTTGCGGCGCTGGCTGGCGCCGGGTGGTGGGGCAAGGTTCCGGGCTAGCATGGGCATCCGGCACGGCGCGTGGCGTCTGCCGCTGAGCGAGTTGCCCGTGAAACCGGAGAAGACCATGACGCCGAACCCACCCACCTTCACCCGCCGCACACTGGCCCTGGCCGCTGCCGCCACGCTGCTGGCCACGACCTTGACGACAGCGCCGCTGTCACTGCACGCCGCGACACCGAAAGACACGCTGGTCGTCGCGCTGGCCTTCGACGACATCATCAGCCTCGACCCCGCCGAGGCCTTCGAGATCAGCGCTGGGGAGCTGATGGGCAACAGCTACGACCGCCTGCTGCGCTACGACGTCAACGACCCCAGCAAGCTGCTGCCCGACCTGGCCACGAAGTGGAGCGTCAGCGCCGACGGCAAGACCTACAGCTTCGAACTGCGCCCTGGCGTGAAGTTCGCCAGCGGCAACGCACTCAGCGCCGAAGACGTGGTCTTCAGCCTGCAGCGCGCCGTGCTGCTGGACAAGACGCCGGCCTTCATCCTGACGCAGTTCGGCCTGAGCAAGGCCAACGTGGCCGAACGTGTGAAGCAGACCGGCCCGCTGACGCTGACGATAGAAACCGACAAGGCCTACGCGCCGACGCTGGTCTACAACTGCCTCACCGCCAACGTGGCGGCGGTGGTCGACAAGAAGCTGGTGCTGTCGAAAGAGGCGCAGAAGGACGGCGCCGGCGACCTGGGCGCGGCCTGGCTGAAGACCAACTTCGCCGGCAGCGGGCCGATGAAGATCCGCGAATGGCGCGCCAACGAGCTGGTCGCGCTCGAGCGCAACGACAACTACTGGGGCCCCAAGGCGAAGCTGGGCCGCGTGATCTACCGCCACATCAAGGAAAGCGCGACCCAGCGCCTGCTGCTGGAGAAGGGCGACGCCGACATCGCGCGCAACCTCACACCACAGGACCTGGACGCGCTGGCCGCCAACAAGGACGTGAAGACGACGGCCACGCCCAAGGGCACGGTCTACTACTTCAGCCTGAACCAGAAGAACCCCGCGCTGGCCAAGCCCGAGGTGCGCGAGGCCTTCAAGTGGCTGGTGGACTACGACGCCATCGGCGCCACGCTGATCAAGAACATCGGCGTCGTGCACCAGAACTTCCTGCCCATCGGCCTGCTCGGCGCCAGCAAGGACAAGCCCTACAAGCTCGACGTGGCCAAGGCCAAGGCGCTGCTGGCCAAGGCGGGCTACCCGAACGGCTTCAAGGTGACGATCGACATGCGCACGGTGCAGCCGGTGCAGGGCATCACCGAGGCCGTCCAGCAGACGCTGAAGCGTGCCGGCATCGAGCTCGAGATCCTGCCCGGCGACGGCAAGCAGACGCTGACCAAGTACCGCGCGCGCACGCACGACATCTACATCGGCCAGTGGGGTGCCGACTACTGGGACCCGCACACCAACGCCGACACCTTCGCGCGCAATGCCGACAACGGCGACGACGCCAAGAGCAAGCCGCTGGCCTGGCGCAACGCCTGGGACATCCCTGCGCTGACGAAGCTGGCCGACGCCGCGGCGCTGGAACGCGACGGCGTCAAGCGGGCGAAGATGTACCAGGACATCCAGGCCGAGTTCCGCAAGAGCAGCCCGTTTGTCATGCTCTACCAGCAGACCGAGGTGGCGGCCTACCGCAGCAACGTCAGCGGGGTGAAGATCGGGCCGACCTCCGACTCGACCTACGTCTTCAACGTCATCAAGCGATGACACGGCGCGTAGGCGGTCTCCGATGACACGACGCTGGCTGCTCGGCTTCGTCGCGCTCTTCCTGATCGTGGTGCCCGCCTGGGCGCAGATCGAGACGCGTGTGGTCGACATTCCCACGCGGCCCGGCGTCACGCAGAGACTGCTGGTGTTGACGCCGCCGCAGCCGCGCGCCGCCGTGGTGATCCTGGCCGGTGGGCACGGCGGTCTGCAGCTCTTCCCGAACGGCTCGATGCGCTGGGGCGACACCAACTTTCTCGTACGCACCCGCCACCTGTTTGCCGAGCAGGGCGTGCTGGTGGCGGTGCTGGACGCGCCGTCCGACCGCCAGCGATCACCGTTCCTGGCCGAGTTCCGGCAGACACCCGAGCATGTGACCGACCTGAAGGCGGTGATGGCCTGGCTGCGTGGCCAGGCCCGAGTACCGGTGTGGCTGGTCGGCACCAGCCGCGGCACGCAGTCGGCGGCCTACGTGGCCAGCGAACTCACGGGCCCCGAGGGCCCCGACGGCATCGTGCTGACTTCGAGCATCCTGAGCGACGACAAGACCCGGGCTGTGACGGCCATGCCGCTGAACCGCATCCGCGTGCCGGTGCTGGTGGTGCACCACGAACAGGACGGCTGCCGCCTGTGTGCCTTTGCCGACATGCCCAAGCTGATGGCCGGCGTCGCGCAGGCACGCGCCAGCCACCTGCTGGCCTTTGCCGGCGGTGTCAGCCAGGGTGACCCTTGCGGACCGATGGCGCACCACGGTTTCAACGGCATCGAGCCCGAAGTCGTGCAGCAAGTCGTCGCATGGATGTTGTCGAGGTGACACGCCCGTGAAGAGTCCGCTGCGCTGGGCCGGCGCCATCGGCCGCTTCCTCGTCGTCATCGCGCTCACCTACCTCGGGCTGCTGGCCGTCACCTTCTTCATCGGCCGCGTGATCCCGGTCGACCCGGTGCTGGCCATCGTCGGCGACCGCGCGCCCGAGCACGTGGTGCAGCGCGTGCGCGAGGAACTCGGCCTGAACCAGCCGCTGCCCACGCAGTTCGTGCGTTATGTCGGCAAGGCGCTGCAGGGTGATTTCGGCAACTCGGTGCTGACGTCGAACCCGGTGTGGGACGACGTGAAGAAAACTTTCCCTGCGACGCTGGAACTGGCCACCTGCGGCATCCTCATCGGCGCCGGATTCGGCGTGCCGCTGGGTGTGTGGGCGGCGGTGCGGCGCGGCGGCGCGGCCGACCACGCGGTGCGCATCATGGGCCTGGTGGGTTATTCGGTGCCCATTTTCTGGCTCGGGCTGATGGCGCTGGTGCTGTTCTACGCCAAGCTCGGCTGGGTCGGTGGGCCGGGGCGCATCGACGTGGCCTACGAATACAGCGTCGAGCGCGTGAGTGGCCTGCTGCTGCTGGATGCCGCCATCGCCGGCGAGTGGGAGGCCTTCCGCAACGCGCTCAGCCACCTGGTGTTGCCGGCCAGCCTGCTGGGCTACTTCTCGCTGGCCTACATCAGCCGCATGACACGCAGTTTCATGCTCAACGAACTGGCGCAGGAGTACATCGTCGCGGCGCGCGCCAAGGGCCTGAGCGAGAGCCGCATCATCTGGCGCCACGCGTTGCGCAACGCGATGGTGCCGCTGGTCACCGTCATCGCGCTTTCCTACGCCGGGCTGCTGGAAGGCAGCGTGCTGACGGAGACGGTGTTCGCCTGGCCGGGGCTGGGGCTGTACATCACCAACTCGCTGCAGTACGCCGACATGAACGCGGTGCTGGGCGGCACCATCGTCGTCGGCACGGTATTCATCGCGCTGAACCTGCTGAGCGATCTGCTGTACCGGCTGCTGGACCCGCGTACGCGGGATACGCGGTGAGGCGGATGGCGGCATTCGGCCCTTTGCGGACGTTCGCGTCCGGCCGTTTTCTGCGTTCGACGGCTCTCGCGCGTCGCGCCAGGCGGCACCCGGCGGCGTCGCCGACTGTGGCGGTCGGCGCTGCGCGCCGACTCCCCTGCGCTGCTCGCCTCGAGGGGGTGCCGCATAACTCACTTCGTTCGCTGCGCTCACTGCGTTCAAACAGGATGCGGCAAGTCAGTTCACGA